>JBCBLJ010000753.1:0-4145 GCA_038520195.1 Planctomycetota bacterium | reverse complement strand
GCGGACGACCTGCCTCCTCAGATCCAAGATCCGGTTGCTCAGTTTGTGGATCTCACGCACGCCGCGTCGGTCGACGCCGTGCCCCTATTGGTCAGTGAGCAGGCATCGAGCGAGCCCGTTGGGGTCTTGATTCTGGAACGCTATCGGCAGACCGAGGAGAGAGGTTTCGAGTCCCGGGTGACGGCGATCGCGACACTTTGCGCGCGGGCGGTCCGAAACGCGTCGGACTATGAAGCATTGCCGATGCTAGGGCTGTCCAAGTCGGTGCGCGATCTTCTCCGGATGAGTCCGACACGCAAGCGACGCTGGCTGGGAATCGTGTTGCTCGCACTGTCTGCCGCAGCACTGCTTTGGCTCGTTCCCATCCGCTTTACGGTTCCATGCGAAGGCGAGGCGGTCGCGCGAAAGCAGCGTCATCTTTTTGCTCCGCTTGACGGGGAGATTGTCGAATTGGGTTGTCGGCATGATGAGCCGGTTCGCGAGGGTCAGGTGCTGCTTCGGCTCCGAAACCGACAGTTGGAACTCGACCTTGAACAACTAACCGGTGAGCACCAAACCGTTGAGAAGAAGCTCTTGGCGATCAATTTGGCGCGGCTGGAGGAAGGTCGCGAAGAAACGTCTGAGCGACATCCCGGGCAACTCGCCGCGGAAGAGCAGGAATTGAAGCAACGGCTTGAAAGTATCGCTGCCGAAAAGCGGATTCTGAGTCAACAACTAGAGAAGCTCACCATTCGAAGCCCGTTCGCCGGGCAAATGATGACGTGGGATCCCGAGGGGTTGCTGTCCGATCGGCCAGTGCAACGCGGGCAACGGCTGCTAACGGTGGCGGACCTCGATGGCGAGTGGGCGATCGAAGTGAACATCCCGATTCGAAGCGTTGGACATGTCGTCGAGTCTTCTCAAGACTCAAATGCCCCACTGAGTGTCGACTTCACCGTCGTCAACGGAATCGGACGTCATTTTGAGGGTGAGATCACCGAGATCGCGCGCCGAATCGATGTGACGAAGGACCAACAGTTGGCAATGCGGGCTTGGGTTGCGGTGGAGCAAGACGCCGTCCGTTCGCTCCGCCCCGGCGCGACGGTGCGGGCTCGGATTGATTGCGGCAGGCGTTCCGCGGGGTACGTATGGTTCCATGAGGTTATGAACACGATCAAACAGTGGGTATTCCTATGAATCACGATTCAACGTTGCTCTCGTTGCGCGGCGCTACGCTAGCGATCGCCTGGCTATCGCTGGTCTTCGGTGTCAAGCAGTCCGACGGTGCGAACATTGAGCTGAAGAATTTGCTGGTCCGTTTGGTCGACGAAGTCGAGGTTCCGGCCAGGGCCGTCGGTGCACTTGCCGAAGTAAGTGTGCGAGAGGGCAGCGTCGTCACGGAGGGGCAGGTGCTCGGAAAGATCGATGACACGGAGGTTCGGTTGGAACTGGAGCGATCGAAGTTGGAAACGGAGATCGCGTTGCGTGAGTCGAAGGACGATACGGCGGTGCGCTCGGCGATGAAGGGACTGGAGTATGCGGTCAGTGAGTTTGACCGTCTTAGGCGCGCAAAAGCCAAGCAATTCGGCAGTGTCTCCGACTCAGTCCTTGAAAAGGCTCAACTGGATGCGGAGCAAGCGAGGATTGAAATCGAGCGTGGCAAAAATGAGCTTGGGGCGGCGATCGTTCGGTTGAATCTCAGTCGTCGAAAACAAACACTTGCCGAGCGGGCGGTGGACTTGCGGCGCGTCGTCGCACCAATTGAAGGCATGATCCTTGAGGTGAAGCATCAGGCGGGTGAATGGGTCACGCCGGGCGAAACCATTTTCCGAGTCGTCGACACCAAACGGTTGCGAATCGAAGGCTATGTGCCGGCTGATAAGCTTGATGAAATCCGTCGTGGGCAAAGCGTTCGTATCACACCCGTTGGCGGCTCGCGATCGGTCGAGGGCACGGTGACTTTCCTCAGCCCGGAGATCGACTTGGATGGCAAAGCACGGTTAGTTGCGGAGTTCAAAAACGAAGACGGATTGCTGCGACCGGGAAGACGCGTCGATGTGATCATTAAGAATGAGATTGACTGACGCAGATGGCCGGTACGGACACCCATGCATTCGAAGCGAGCGGTGAGCGTCCTCAGCACCGTGGCGACCTGGAGGTCTACTCTCAGTGTCGTCGTGGCGAGACCGTTTGGGTGCTGAAAGATCCGGTGTCGCTGCGGTACTTTCAGTTCTCCGAGTCTGAATTCGCAGTCTTTCGTTGGCTCGATGGTGTTCGTGGGCTTCAAGAGGTCCTCGAACTCTATCGCGAAAGATTCACGCCAAAACGATTGGCGATGGGTGAGCTTCGAACGTTTGTCGCGACGCTGCATCGACGTGGATTGTTGAGACCCAATTCGGCTCGCCAATCCGATGCACTTTGGGAACGTCGGCAGCGTTCCTTCTGGGAAGGGCGAATTCAGTCGATCGCGAATCCGCTTGCGATTCGATTGCCAGGGATGGACCCGAGCGGATTTGTGGCTCGGCTTCATGGCGCGGCTCGCGTTTGCTTCACACCTTGGGCAATCGCGATTGCCGCACTCTCAATCGTCGCCGCGTTCGTTCTCTTGATCGCCCGGATCGATTCCTTCGCCGGACGTGCGCTCGCGATGGATGCGTTCTTCAGTCCCGCGAATCTAATACTGTTGTCCGCCGTGCTGGCGGGAACGAAAGTGGTTCACGAGTTCGCTCACGCGGTCGCGTGCCATCACTTCGGGGCGCGGTGTCATGAGATGGGGGTCATGTTTCTGGTCTTCACTCCCTGTTTGTATTGCGACGTCACCGATGGCTGGAAGCTCCGTGAGCGTTCTCATCGTGTCGCCATCTCGGCGGCGGGAATTCTCGTTGAGTTGGTTTTGGCATCATGGTGTGGGTTGCTGTGGTGCATCACAGTGCCCGGCTTGTTTAACTCGATGTTATTCAACGTCATGATGGTCTGTTCGGTTGGCACTCTGTTTATCAATGCGAATCCACTCCTTCGCTATGACGGCTACTACATCCTTTCGGATCTGACCGATCGTCCGAACCTATGGCAGAGTTCGCGACGACAACTCCATCATTGCTTGGGGCGTTTGGTTGGACTTGAGCATGGCGGACGCCGTGATATAGCGATTGAATGGTGGCAGGTGTGCTACGCCATGCTGTCTTCGATTTATCGTGTGTTCGTTCTGGTCTCGATCGGTTGGCTGACATTGATGGTATGTGGCAAGTATGGAGTCACGGTGTTGGGATACCTTCTGGTCGCGGCGGTCGCGGCCGGTGCGATGACGCCCACGTTGAATCGCACTTTGAGAGCCGTTCGCAACCCTAACTTCGGGCAAAAAATGAAGCGTCCAAGATTCATTTCCTCGGTGCTCGCTTTTGCGGCGGTCGCTATCATCACATTTTGCGTACCGCTTCCCTGTCGAGTGTCCGCGCCCGTTCGGCTGCAGCCGACAGACGCGCGACACGTGTTTGTGACAGTTCCGGGGACGTTGGTCGAGGGTATCGCGGCAGGAAAACGAGTCCAAAAGGGAGAGGTTCTTGCGCGGCTTGAGAACGACGAACTGACCCGCGAGATGCTGCAACTACGTTCAAAGATTGAATCGCAACGTCTGCGGGTGCTTCACTTGAATGCGCTGCGGCACGACGAGCCGACGCTCGGGGCGCGACTTCCGGCGGCCGAAGAAACGCTCCGAGACCAACTGCAGCGACTCAGGCGGCTCCAACGAGACGACGAAGCGTTGTCGCTGAAAGCGCCGGTAGACGGAGTCGTTCTCGAAGCGGCATCGACGTCGGCGGATGGTAGCGATCAACTCGGACTAGAAGAATGGAGTGGAACGCCGACACGGCCCAGCAACCTTGGCGCATTGATGACGCGGCAGACACTGTTCTGTGTGATCCAGCCATCGGATCAATTCGAGGTGGAGTTGTTCGTCGATCATTCCGTGGTCGGATTGATTCAAAGCGGACAGAGCGTGCGGCTGACGCTTGAGACTCATCGCGGCCGAGTGCTCGATGGAAAGGTGATTGAGGTTTCACGCGCCTCGGTCGCCGCCGTTCCGTCGGAGCTCGTTGCGGAGAAACGCATCGCTCTGCGTGCGAATCAGAGCGCGCCACAAGTGCCCACTTACAGGGTCCTCGTCGCAT
>JBCBLJ010000488.1:0-6394 GCA_038520195.1 Planctomycetota bacterium | reverse complement strand
TTGAGATCTCCTCATTGGTGTGGCCTTCCAATCGCAATAAAGCCACCCGTTGCATGCTGCCGTGAAGCTCCGAGAGCAGGTGCTCGCATTCTCGGTAGACGGCGTCGATGTCGATCAGGTGGTCGCGGTGATCGAGCAGGTTGTCCATCGGATGCAACTCTTCGAGCTGCGAACCGTCGAGCAACGCGGACTCGCCCGCTTCACGCCGCTGAGCCTGTTTACGGCGGAGGTTGGATGCTTTCCGCGAAGCGATCACCACCAGAAGCTTCCAAAAGTCTTTCCGCGATTCCATTTGGCGGAATCGCCCCTCCTGGGTGCCGGCGACCACAGCGTGGAAAACGGTGATCGCCAAATCGTCTTCGTCGGCGACCCGGCGGGGAAGGTGGCCGAGTTGGCCTCGCGCATACTGTCGCACACGCTCAAAAAAGACCCTCCATAGGTCCTCCGCGGCGCTCGAATCTCCTTCTTTGAGATTCTGTATCCACTCGCTGATTGGCTCGTCGTCCATCGCCGCTTCATTGCGTCTCTTCGGTACACCCGACTGCAAGCTTAACGCGATTAGCACGACACGTCGAAGCACCTAAAATGAGTATGGTTAGACCCCACAATAGCGAGAGCAGTGTCCGTCTGTCCATATCTCGCCCAGAGGCACGGTGTTTCTCCCGTTGACGTTGCCACAAAATGAGGCACCGCACGAGCTAACACCGATCACGAACGAGGAATTCGTCTTCCATGTCCGACGCCAAGCCGCCCTATGACGCTTTTCTTCTGGTTTCCTTCGGCGGCCCCGAGGGGCCGGACGATGTGATGCCTTTTTTAGAGAACGTCCTCCGCGGAAAGAACGTGCCCCGCGAACGCATGCTCGAAGTGGCGGAGCACTACAAGCACTTTGACGGTATTAGCCCGATCAATGCGCAGTGCCGCGAATTGATCGCGGCGATCGAAACGGAGTTCAGTATCCATGGTATCGACTTGCCAATCTATTGGGGCAATCGAAATTGGGAGCCGATGTTGCCTGATACGATGGCGCAGATGAAAGCGGATGGCCGGAAGCGAGTACTCGCATTCTTCACCAGCATGTTTAGTTGCTACAGCGGATGTCGCCAGTATCGCGAGAACATCGCCGCGGCACAGGAAGCGGTGGGCGAAGGGGCTCCGATCGTCGAAAAAGTTCGTATGGGCTTCAACCATCCCGGCTTCATTGACTCGATGAGCGAGAGCGTGACGGCCGCCGTTGCAACGTTGGAAGCGCCCGCCGATTCGGTCACGGTTCTATTCACGGCACACAGCATCCCAATGTCGATGGCCGAGAACTGCGATTACGAGAAACAGCTGACCGAAGCCAGTCGCTTGGTCGCCGAAGCCGCCGGAACGCCCAACTGGCGATTGGTGTACCAGAGTCGCAGCGGTCCGCCACAGCAACCCTGGCTGGAACCGGACGTGTGCGACGCGATCGAAGAGATGGACGACGCGAACAAAATCGGTCCATTGGTGATCGTACCGATCGGTTTTGTCAGCGATCACATGGAAGTCATGTACGACTTGGATGACGAAGCCGCGGAGCTCTGCCAAAAGCGCGGGATCCCGATGGCTCGAGCCGCGACCGCGGGCATCGCACCGAAGTTCGTGACGATGGTCCGCGAATTGGTCGAGGAGCGTCTTGGCAAACGCGAAATGAAGTCAGCGGTGGGTGGGTTGGGCCCATGGCACGACGTGTGCCCCAAGGACTGCTGCACCTACACCCCGCGCCGACCCCCGGCTCGAGTCGGCTGATCGGTGCCAGTTAATCACGTCGAGTGATCGAAAGGCGACCCTCCCATCCGGGAGGGTAAGCTTGCACGTAAGCTCGCTCAAGCTGCCTGATTTCGTTCCCGCGGCACTCGTCGGTGCCAGCTGATGGGCCGCGAATCGACGCTGGCAATTCGGCATCGGGGCCCAAGCGGACTCACTTCGAGTCTTCCTTGGTGACGAACGTCAATGTTCGATCCCCACTTCGCTTGCTCTTCGTTTCGACGCCGTTTCGAATGCTGCCGACCAAGCGAACGCTGCCTTTGTCGAGCTGCACCGTGAGCACGCCGCCGTCGGTGGTGATGGCACCCGCATGCAGGGCGGCCGGACATAGGAGGCTGGAGAAATCATAGCGGTCGGTACCATAGATCAGTCGCGATCGCATCTCGCTGGGCGCCGCTGGGCAACGGAACGTGAATCGCTGGCCGACGAGGTTGCGATAAGCGAAGCCGGTGGTCGTAAATTTGGTGTCCCACTTGATTCGCGGGATCAGTTCACGTTGCATTCGATCCGCTGCGGCTCGGTTCGACTCCTCCACAAACAGAAAGCTGAGCTTGGTGGACGGAAGACTCCCCGATGTGACACCGTTTTTTGTCGATCCTTCGTACGACTCTTCACCCGGCATGAGTTGAATCGTGACCGTGCCGCCCTCTTTGGTGATCTTGCCGGCGTGCAGTGCGGCGAGACAGATCGGTGACTCACTGGAGTAGCGGTCGGTTCCGAAAACGCCATCCAGGCTTTGATTGCGTTCTAACGGCGGGCAGCGGACGGTCAGTCGTTGACCGAGGAATTTTTCCGAATCAAATCGAAAGAAGTCCAGCGTGGTGTCCCACTCGATCTCAGGGAGTGCGCGATCCCGTTCGCCGGCGGTGGCTGCTGACGAGGCGAGTACGCAAAGGGCAAAGAAAGCAGCGGCGTTGCATTCGTAGCGTTTCATCGGGAAGTCTCTCCGTTGGGGTTTCGTCTGTTGACTTGCATCCGCCGTTGTCGTCTGGCGGTGCTAACAGATGGGACTTCCAACGCGAGTCTTTCAGAAAACTTGCGAGACGCCTCAATGCGGCTGTTTGAAGCGTCCAACGATTGAAACGTTGTCGGAGTCGTGGGACACCGTTCGTCGCCGATTCCTATTCGACTTGCCGCAGTACGTCCGCGAATGGGACGTGCTGGCAAACACCAAAACTGTCATGGCGAGAGAGTCTCGCCCGGACGAATCGTGGCGAAGAGAGTCCGCATAGGAATCGGGCTCGGTCGCGGCCGGTCGTGAAGTGATCGGGGAATTCCTGGCAGATCACTTCGAGCGACCGCCTTGCAGCATCGCCGATCTCCATCGTTTCGGTCAACGGAATCGAAAAGGGGCCATCGCCATTGCAGCTGCTGCATTGACCGCAGGGTTTAGCGAGTGACTCGCCAAAGTGTCTTGCAAGCAGGGCGGGCTGGCATTGTTCGGCACGTGCAATTTCAAACACGTTATCCAATCGTGCGACTTCGGATTGCTCTCGTAGCCTGACGCGTTCAAAGAGATCGTCGGCGACCAGTTTCGGTTGCTCGATCGGTTGTAGCTTTCGATACCCGTGGACAAGATCACTGACTTGAACTTCGATCCAGTTTTGTGCGGCCATGAAGTCGACGGCTTTCACGATCCGGCGACGCTCCTCACCCAACGATTTCGCCGCCTTGACCATGTCCAGCAGAAACCACTTGCGGCCCTTGGTAAGTTGGCCAAGCACTCCGGACAGAAATTCGCGGCGTTCGCCTTCGAAGTTCGCGAGAATCGCACGCGACGTGACGAGTGGCCGAATCTTGTACGTGTCGTATCGCGGCGAAGTGGCGGCCACGTAGCCTTCGAGTTCGAGATACGTGAGCAGCGTTCGAATGACAAGAATGCGGATGTCCGTTTCGTAAGACAGTTTGAAGTGGGAAAGGTGGAACGAGTCTGGTTGTCCCCAGATAAAGTCCACAAAACGACCGACAGAGTGACGGCTGGGCGTGTCGCCATACGTGAAGTTTTCGAGGGTGACACGATCCTCGGGCACCAGCAGCATCTCGCAAACCGAATCCTCACCGTCACGGCCAGCGCGGCCGATTTCTTGCGCGTACGCCTCGAGTGATTTCGGCGGATTGTAGTGATAGACGTATCGGATGTTCGCCTTATCGATGCCCATTCCGAAGGCGATCGTCGCGACGATGATCTGATTGTCCGCCGCGAGAAAATCCTGCTGGATCTGCTCGCGGTTACCGGCATCCAGTCCGGCGTGGTAGGCGATCGCGTCGCGACCGTCTTCGCAGAGTTGTTCCGCAATGCTTTCGGCCGTCTTTTGTTTCGAAACGTAAACGATGGTCGCACCGGGTGGACGCTGTTGAATCCGCCGTGAGAGCTGCGAATACTGTTCTTGCTGCGTCACGACCCGCGAAAGCAGCTGTAGGTTAGGACGATGAAACGGCGTGCGGATAGCATCTTCAGGCTCGATCGAAAACGCGGCGCGGATGTCTTCGAGCACTTCCGGGGTGGCGGTCGCGGTGAGGGCCAGCGTTCGCTCGGCCCCCAGTTTTTTCGAGAGTTCGGCTAACTTCAGATAGTCGGGCCGAAAGTTGTGTCCCCATTGACTGATGCAGTGCGCTTCGTCGATGGCGAAGAGCGAGACCTGAAGCGAACCGACTGACGCGAGAAACCTCTCGTTAAAGAACCTCTCCGGCGCGACGTACAACAACTTCGTGGATCCGTCCCGGATGCCTCGCATCGCATCGCGGAACTCGGCTTCCTTGAGAGTCGAATCCAGCCGTACCGCCGCGATGCCGCGCCGCTCCAGAGCATCGCATTGGTCCTTCATCAGCGCAATCAGCGGCGACACAACGATGGTTGTGCCGGCCAACATTTGACTCGGCAGCTGATAACACAGGCTCTTACCCCCGCCGGTCGGAAACACCGCCGCCACGTTGCGAGCCGCGAGAAGACGATCGACAACGTCGCGCTGCCCCTCGCGAAACGACTCAAGCCCAAACCTCTTTCGCAGCACCTCGCTCGGATCGGTCTCCGTGTGCGCCAGCGTCATCGAATCCTCCTTGTATAATCGCTGCCATCGCCGATCGAGTTTCCCCAACGATTCGCAACCACTGCCATGAAATCAATCCCAACTCTTTTCGTTTTCTTGTTTTTCAGCATCCTTGGCTCCGCGTTGGCGGCACCACCAAATGTCGTCGTGATCTTCATCGACGACATGGGATACGCCGACATCGGTCCTTTCGGGGCGAAAGGCTACCAGACGCCGAATCTGGATCGGATGGCATCCGAAGGTCGCAAGTTTACCGATTTCGTCGTGTCGTCGGCGGTCTGCAGCGCTTCGCGTAGTGCGCTGATGACGGGCTGCTACCACAAACGGATCGGCATCTCCGGCGCCTTCGGTCCGAAGTCGGAGATTGGGATCAACCCGAGTGAAGTCACGCTCGCGGAGATTTGCCGATCCAAAGGCTACCGTACCGCGATCTACGGCAAATGGCACCTCGGCCATCATCCAAAATTCCTGCCGACCAATCACGGTTTTGACGAATACTACGGCATCCCGTTTAGCAACGACATGTGGCCCTTCCATCCGGCGACGGTGGCGAAGCGAAAGATCAATCCCGACGCGCCGAGCAGTTGGTCGGAATTGCCGATGATCAAAGACACCAAGATCGTGGTCGACGCCATGCAGCCGGAGGATCAAGCGCTCATGACGAAGCAGTTCACCGAACGCGCCGTCGACTTCATCAAACGCGATCTGGACACGCCATTCTTTTTGTATCTGCCCCACCCGATGGTGCACGTTCCACTGTTCGCTTCGGACGACTTTCTCGGCAAGAGTGGGAAGAGCCTGTTCGCGGATGTGGTCATGGAACTGGATTGGTCCGTCGGACAGATCTTGGGGGCGATCGAGGATGTCGGGCTCGAGCGCAACACGCTAGTCGTTTTCACAAGTGATAACGGGCCATGGCTCTCGTACGGAACGCATGCGGGAAAAGCGACGCCACTTCGTGAAGGCAAAGGAACCATGTTCGAGGGCGGCTATCGCGAGCCAACGCTGATGTGGTGGAAGGGCAAGATTCCAGCGGGCACCACCACCGATCAACTCTGCAGCAGTATCGATTTGCTGCCGACCGTTGCGGCGATGATTGACGCCGAATTGCCGGCGCACAAGATCGACGGCAAAGACATTCGCCCGCTGATGTTCGGTGAAGCGAACCAATCCTCCCCGCACGAAGCATTCGCTTGCTACTACAAAGGTGAATTGCAGGCCGTGCGAAACGATCGATTCAAGCTGGTGTTTCCGCACAAGTATCGAACGCTCAAGGGGCATCCCGGCGGGGCCGGCGGATTGCCGATCGGGTACAAGCAAGGCACTGCCAAACGCGCCCTCTATGACCTCGACAATGACATTGGCGAAACCAAAGATGTTTCCGCGGAGCATCCGGAGGTCGTTGCGGAGTTGGAGGCAGCGGCGGAACTGTTTCGCGAAGAGTTGGGCGACAAGCTGACCAAGCAAAAGGGGACTGCGGTTCGTCCGGCCGGCAGATTGGCGGAGGGCGACGAACGCTTACCGCTGGTTTGGTGAGAGAGTTGAGAGTTGAGAGT
>JBCBLJ010000504.1:0-6199 GCA_038520195.1 Planctomycetota bacterium | reverse complement strand
TGGCGTCAGCCAAGTTGACTCCTTCGATCACAAACCTGCATTGGCAAAATACCATGAACAGGAAATGACCTTCGATGACGCCCGCACCATCGCGAAGCAGGGAAAGCGGGCGACGAAACACCGGTTGATGAAGTCGCCATGGGAGTTTCGTCGCTACGGTGATTCGGGCAAGCTCGTATCGGATTTGTTCCCGGAAACGGCAAACCAGGTCGATGATCTTTGTTTCCTTCATGGGCTTCACACCGAAGGCGTCGCCCACGGCCCGTCGACGCTCTTTTTGCATTGCGGCGCGTCCAATTTTGTTCGCCCATCCATCGGTTCATGGGTGTATTACGGGATCGGGACTGAGAACGAGGATTTGCCCGGCTTTGTTTCGATTTCACCTTCGATCGGAAACGGAGGATCCCGCAACTACGGGACCGCATTTCTGCCGGGTCGCTTTCAGGGAACGGCGATTGGAACCGCAGGCGAAGATGCGCTTCGCGTGGAGAACCTGCAGCGGGCTTCGGGCAGTGCTCCCATCGGACAGACGCAGCGCGAGTTGATTCACCGGTTGAACCAGGCACAACTCGGTCGACGACGTGATGCAGGAGATCTCTCAGCCGTCGATGAGAGCTATGATCTTGCTTGGCGTATGCAACGGGTTGCGCCAGAGTTGATGAATCTGTCCAATGAGTCGAAAGCGACCCAGGCGGCTTATGGTCTGGATGATCCCAAAACGCAGGGGTACGGTCGCAAGTGCTTGTTGGCTCGACGGCTCTGCGAAGCGGGCGTGCGTTTTATACAAGTGACTTACGGGGACAACACCGCGAATCCGTCTTGGGATCAACATTCGAATCTTCCCAAACATGCCCAGCATGCTCGAGCGGTCGACAAACCGATTCGCGCGTTGCTCGCCGACCTGAAGCAACGCGGGCTATTGGACGAGACGATCGTTTGGTGGGGCAGTGAGTTCGGCCGAACACCCTATGCCCAAAGCAACGGGACCGGCCGAGATCATAATCCCGCTGGATTCACGGTCTGGCTCGCCGGCGGCGGGTTTCGGCCCGGTTTTTCATTCGGCTCAACCGATGAGTTCGGATTCCAGGCGTTGCGTGGCAAGTTGCACATGCATGACTTGCACGCGACACTTCTCCATCAGCTCGGGATTGACCACGAACGACTGACGTACCGCCATGCCGGTCGGGATTTCCGATTGACGGATGTGTACGGTCGGGTCGCAAGAGAAGTCATTGCGTAGCCTGCTGAAGCGCGTCCGAGAGGCTGTTTTTGACTCGCGCTTCGGAACGCTTTTCGCTTCGATCGTTCTCATGTCCGGGTCGCGTTCGCTTTTGGTCGATGCGAGAGAGAATGCAGCGTGTTCCTCTCCGGATTAACCGGATCCGCTTGACCGATTCAATCGGCAAGCGAAGTCGTGTTCAAGAATAGTTCATCCGACGATCCCCCGATGCCGATGCACGCGAAACCCGGTGGCCTCCCCAGCGTCCTTTGCGCGCTGTGTCTCGACCGTCGGTGGTCCCTTTCCTACCACAATGACGTTGTGCGGCGGTCGAGTTCATTATGTGGCGAAGCTTCCTCGAGTGCGGATACTCCGAACTGATCTCGTCGGGAGGTGACAGCCGGCTTGCGCTCGGGCCGGACGGGAGAAACGCCTACGGCTCGCGTTGCCAAGTGCGCGATGAGATCGCTTTCAGCTCGTGCAGCGGCTCCAGTCCATCTTCACGTTGCATGGCCGCCGCCGAAACGCTGATCGTTGCGCTGCGTTCGACGCAGACACCGAAGTGGATTGTGGCGGATGCGATCGAGAGTGTTCGTCGCGTCCTTCGATCGACGATGGAGTTATCTGAGGATGCCGAGATTGCGCTGACGCCGTCGGGGACGGCAAGCACGCTGCTCGCCATAGGCTTGGCCGATCGTGAACCGACGCGTCCGCTATTGCATCTGCTTGTCGGTCCTCGAGAGATCGGTCATCGGACGGTCTTCGCCGGATCGGGCAATCACTACGACCGCAAGGTCCCGAGAGGCGGTTCGGCCGAACCGGGCAATCCGGTGGATCGCGATTTAAGCCGGCGCATCGATGTTCAGACGATTGATATTCGCGACTCGAGCGGGACGATTCGGCTCGCCTCCGACCTCGACGCGGAACTGCAGCAATGCGTCTCCGAAGCGGTGGAAGCTGGTTATCGTGTGTTGGTACACGCCGTCGCGCATTCGAAAACAGGCCTCTTTGCGCCGCGACTTGAGACCCTGAATCGGATACACGCGCGTCTACCCAACGATGTCATCATCTTGGTGGACGCGGCGCAAGGGCGGTTGGGGGCATCGTTCGGTACGGTCGCTGCGGGCCAACTCGTCGCACAGGGTTGGATGGTACACACCACAGGCTCAAAGTTTTTTGGCGGGCCGCCCACCTCCGGCGCGTTGATCGTTCCACGCCGCCTTCGTGTACGTGAACGCAGACACGGACTCCCGCTCGCATTCGGGAACTACTTTAGCCGCGCTGAGATGCCGAAGGAGTGGACGGCAATTCGGCAGTCGATGGACTCCTGGATCAATGTTCCCGCGATCGTTCGTTGGGCCGCGGCGATTGCCGAAATCAATTCATACCAGCGCATTCCGGCGAAAACCCGGTCACAGATTCTCCATCGATTTGAACAGTCGGCCCGTCGCTACTTCGCCGATCAAAAGGGACTGGCGATATTGCCGTCCTTTGATTCTGCCAACTCCGATTGGAGTGACGGGAGTTTCTTTGCCCCATCGAGCGTGATGTCAATTCAGCTCGAGAATGGCAATCGAATTGGCGAGGAACGCGTCCTTGCGATTCAACGATCGCTGAGTGTCTCGAATTCGATCCAACTCGGGACTCCGGTCGAGGTCGCGCCCAACCGATGGGCGTTGCGGCTTGCACTGGGAGCTCCGATGATGACACGCGTCGCGAACGATCTTTCGGTCGGGGAAACGATCGAAACTCGGATGAGCTGGCTAGATAGCATCCTTCTTGAAGTGGCCGAGCGTACCTCGGCAGCCAACACGGCCAAGCCTCTTCAGATCGCATGATTCCGAACGTTCGATCTGGCCGACGGACGCAACCGTGCGAGAACTGCAATGGCGTGAACGGCCGAAACAACAAACTTCGAACGTCGCCGGGCAGTCCAGGCGTTGGTGGAAATTCTGGTAACGCGATCCACAGGCAAACTCGCCAAGCGATCTCGGCATCAGTGATGATGCTTGAGATGGGCCGGGAGTTGAAAGCCTTCGGATTGCAGAAAACTCATCAGGTCGCCGATTTCCTCTCGCGTGAGGACATCCAGTAATCCGGTCGGCATGGCGGAAACCTTCGAAGCGAATTGCTCTTCGATCGCGCTTTTTTCGACGCGTGTGATTTTCTTTGGTTGCAGCAGATTGGTCATCACTTCGAAGTGTTTTTTGGAGTCTTTGACGATGACGCCACTGATGACATTACCGTTGCTCATCAGGAACCGGTGAGTCTGGTACTTTTTGTTGATCTCGACCGACGGTTCGAGCAATTGTCGTAAGAGTCTCTCGCCTTTGTATCGTTTGGTGACTTCGGCAAGATCGGGACCCAGATTCACGCCGTGGCCCGCCAAAACGTGGCACTGATTGCAGCGGGCTTTTGCGAACGCGGACATTCCACGCATGACGTTTTTTTCGTTTGGCTTTGCGACCGCGAAGTCGGGGAAGTCGCTCATCTTCCATTGGCGAATCACCTTGGGTCGCGAGTCTGCGACCATCCTTTCGACGTCCGCCAGGTCTTCGGCGACGACGAGGATTCCATTCATTACGACCCAGTGACCCGGGAAGGTACACACAAAAGGATAAATCCCGGGTTTCTTCGGAGCGTGGAATCGCAGAACTTCGACCTGTGCTTTGCGAGTCGGTCCGATCATCTTGGACGCTTGCAGGATCAGGTTTTGCTTGGAGCGCGGAATAAAGTCCGAGTTGGCGTTCTTTGGATCACGCGCCATTTCGTTCGCGGCCATCCCCACTTCTTCGAGCGCACCCGGTTTGACGATCACGAGGTTGTGATCGGTCGCGTCCGGGTTGGTAAAAACGATCTTGACCGGTTGGCCGGTGGTGACCGCAATTTGTTCCTGGTCAAACTTCATGACTTCCGGCAAACAGGAAATCGTGAACGTCGCCAAGTTCTTTTGCGTGTCGAATTGAGCCTGCGGAGCGCTCGGCGTCGGCTCGCGCAGCGCTGAAGACTGTTTGGCCTTCCGCAGGAGCTTCGCGACGCTCGAAGATTCATCATTCTCCCAGAAGGGCCGCAGCGAGTGGGAGCCCAGGGCGCAGGTGATCGCGTAAGCAAGGTGCCCTTCGTACGGATGATTCAGCACGTCGAGCATCGCGTCGAATGCGTCTCGGGTCCCGATGTAGCTCGCGGCGATCGCTGCTTCCATCCGGACCATGCTGAACGGATCGTTGGCGGCCGCACGCAGTCGTTCGATGGCGTCCGGCATCGCGTCGTGCCAGAACCGAAGTTGCCGCGTCGCGGCGGCTCGCGCGTATTTGTTTTCGCAGGACAACAGCTGACTCAGCAGATCGGTGTTGATCGATTCGATTCCGCGGTACACCCAGATCGCTTCGATCTGGTGATGCCGCATGCGGGCGTCTTTGGGATCGAGTTGAGACACCCATCGATCAAGCGCTGCCCGCACGGTCGATGGATCATTGCCACCGCGGAGTCGCAGTTCGCGGCGAATCCAATATCTGATGCGAGACTCGGGGCGTTTCAACCCCTCGAGCAACTCATCAAGCGTCGCGTCGGCGATCTTGGGAGGGTCTTGAAGGGGTTTGTCCTTCGCCGTGATCCGCCAGATTCGACCGGAGTGCCGATCTCTGCGCTCGTCGCGGAGCGAATACTGCGCGTGGCCTTTCACGGGGTTGTACCAATCACAGACGTACAAAGCACCGCGAGGCCCGAATCGAATGTCCACGGGAATGAAACTCAGGTTGGACGAAAAGATCAGGTCGCTGACGTATTGCTCATCAAAGCCAAATTCCCCTTCGACCCACTGGTGGATCTCGATGCGATTGGTCGGCTTGTAGCGTGCTTTGATGTAGCCGCCCTGCATTTCTTGCGGGAAGTTTGCAAAGTCGACGAACTCCTGACCGCAGGTTCCCGAGTAGGCGCGGAGTCCGGTGGGGCGAGGGTGTTGTGTCGGATACGGCGGATCGAGAGAGTGATGTGCGGCGGCAAAGATCGGGTGACTTGCCACGTGTTGACCCCAGTCATCGAACGTGACGCCCCAAGGGTTGGTGCTCGGATAGGAGCCAAAACTCGTGAGCCGTTGCGATGGCGGATCGAAACGGAACCAACCGCTATTTTGTTGGCGTACCGGACCGTACGCGGTTTCGATTTGGCTGTGATGAAAGATCGACTCTCGGATCAGCAGATCACCATCGGGCGTCCACGCGAAGTCATGCAATGAATGGTGTGAGTCTTCGGTCCCAAAGCCGCTGAGGA
Organism: Planctomycetota bacterium; assembly: GCA_038520195.1. GTDB lineage: Bacteria > Planctomycetota > Planctomycetia > Pirellulales > Pirellulaceae > Stieleria. Next base: position 711 of record JBCBLJ010000504.1, on the reverse strand, counting down.
CCTGTCGACGATAATCGGCTTTGCCGTCGCCGTCGGTGTCTTTGAGGAAGGTGAGGTGCGGTTCTTCGGAAACGTAGACGCCGCCATCGCCGAACTCGAATGAAAGGGGAATGTGCAGATCCTCCGCAAAAACCCTCGAGCGGTCGGCTTTTCCATCGCCATCGGTGTCCTCAAGGATCACCAGACGGTCGTTTGGTTCCAGGCCCGGATAGACATGCGGGTACGTCGTTGAGCAACTGACCCACAAGCGGCCTTGGTTGTCCCATCGCATCTGAATCGGTGCGGCGATCTCAGGGAATTCCTCTTCGCCGGCGAAGAGCGTGACGTCGAAACGAGGATCGACTTCAAAGGCTTTTCTTTCGTCGGTCGCTGACATCCATCGGTTCGCGCCGCGGCTTTGCTTGGTTTCGGGCATCGCGGGAAGATTGGAGTCGTCGATGGACTGGTCGACTCTCTTTCCCTGGGCGAGGTCCCAGATGCGGCGGTCACGATTGGCGACCAGGATGTCAAAATTCTTCATCGCGGGAAGAAAGTCGAGATAGCCGTACGTTTTGCTCCGGCCGCCCGTGTAATAGAACGTGTTCAGCGGCCGAAAGCGACGAAAGTACTGACGGTTCTTGTCGACGACCACCGTGCGAATCTCCTCACGAGCAACCGGGGGCTTGTCTCCCGTCAGCCCTTCAAAGACCCAGTTTGCGAAACGTCGGTAGC
>JBCBLJ010000509.1:0-6173 GCA_038520195.1 Planctomycetota bacterium | reverse complement strand
GGCGAATGAGACCGCCACTGAAGGTGATGGGGACCTAGTGGAATGTCGGTCGAGTTCTATCGCGTTCATGCGAAACGCCATCAAGCCAACCTGCCATTCACCGAGCGTTGGCCGGCAATCCACTTTGCCTGCGACTATCGATGGCTCCACGCGAATTTTCAGTCCACGCCGAGCTGAACCATGGAGAACGACATTGTTGAATCCCTGAGGCAACTCGTTTGCGGCGAGATCGATGCCGATAGATGGATCAACTGGTGGGACGAGAATTCCCGGAGGCTCAAAACGACAATCAAGCCCGGACAATTCCTGAGGCTGAAGCCGAAGAAGCCGGGAAGCTTCGGACCGGCAAGTCGTTGCGTGCTCGCGAGCCAGTTGGAAGCCGCTAATCTGCTCCAACGTGAAGGCGTTTCGGGCGCTCTTTCGGATCGCTACGAAAACGAATGGCAGGTCGAGTTCGCAACGCTTCAGGAGATGGCCCTCGAGAACCGTAAGGAACTGGAGCAACATGCCGCGCTAATTCTCAAAGGCCTCGAACCGACCTTCTCGAAGCTGGCACAGTTCCTGCGTCACCACTTCGGTATCGTCGAATCAATTGAGCCTGGCGCGTCGGAGGGTCAGATCCGACGATTGGAATCGACACTTGCTATTCAGCTGCCCAAAGACTACCGAGCCATGCTGGCTTCGGCGCGGTCCCTTGAACTCGGCGACATCTTAAGAATCGGGCTCGAGCACACCACCCTGCTGAAGATCACGTTGCCACCGGACTCAGCCGGAGACTACCTCTGTCTCGGTGATTGCTGGCTGCAAGCCGATGGTAATCAGGTTTTGCTTGACCCATCGACCGGATCGGTCGTCTACTACTCGCACAGTGAACCAGGAATAGAGACAAGCGGTCGGAGCTTTCGAATGTGGATCGAAAGTATTCCGGACTGGGATGTTTGGAATTAGGAGTGTCCTGCAACATGGTTCAAAAAATCAAGATTGTGGGCTTGCGAACTTTACTTACGACAATCCGTAACTGGGCTCCTCGATGGGTAGGGCTACAGTCGATGAAACCCCGGAGTCAAACATGAACCATTCGAGTCGTCGCACGTTTCTTCGAGGAGCGGGCCTCACGCTCGCTCTTCCGTTGTTTCAAAGAGACTTCGATCTGCTCGCAGCAACCGCACGTACGGAAACACCGATGCGCATGGTTTGCGTCGCCAATCCGCTTGGTTTTGTCGCTGATGCGTTCTTTCCCGAGAAAGCCGGCAGGCTCGACGAGCTTTCACCGCTTTTGCGGCCGATGGTTGGTCTCGAATCGCAGATCAGCGTGTTCAGCAATCTCGACCACGGAGTGAGTGGAGGACATCAAGCCGTGCACTCCTTCTTGAGCGGAATTCGCGACAATGAATCTGCTCAGTGGTCGGCTCGCAACCTGACGGTCGACCAGCGCGCTGCCGAGCTTGGATTGGGCAAAACCCGGTTTTCGTCCATCGTTGCGAGTGTCGGCGCCAACTCGGGCGAGTTGGAGTGCCGAACGTCATGGACGCGCACGGGAGTTAACATCCCACCTATCACGGAATTGCAACCGCTGTTCGAAGCGTTGTTTGTATCAGAGAACGCCGAGGAACGAAAAAGGAGCCGCATCGCAATCAAACGGCATTCAAGCGTCTTGGACGCTATTCGACGCGAAGCCAAGTCTCTGCATGGACAACTAGGGCAGGTCGACCGTGAGAAGCTCGAGGAGTACCTGACATCGATACGCAGTGTCGAAGTCCGACTCGGCGTCTCGCGACAATGGCTCGACAAACCAAAGCCGAACGTTGCGATGAAACCACCGGAGCCGAATCAAGCGTTTACCAAGCGTTTACCGTTGTTTTATGACCTCATTCGTCTCGCTCTGATCACGGATTCGACTCGGGTTGCGTCGCTGAGCATTCCAGGAAACCTGCCCGTGGGTGACCTCGGACTGGGCGGCAACTACCACGCGTTCTCGCACCACGGCAAAACGGACCGATTGCTCAAACCTCTGTTCACCATCGAACAATTTCAGATCCAACAACTCGCGAGGTTCCTTGGTTTGCTTCGGGATGCGCAGCAGCCCGATGGCAAGACCTTGCTCGACCATACGATGGTTCTCGCCGGAAGCGGAATGGGCAATGCAAGCTCTCATAGCAATCGGAACCTACCGATTTTGCTAGCCGGCGGAGGCATGAAGCACGGCTTCCACCACGTGATGCCGGCCGAATCGCATCAGCGAGTCCCGCTTGGAAACCTGTTTACGAGCATGCTGCACCAGTTTGGCGATCACGAAACCGGCGAATTCAACCGTGCTAACGGCGACCTGGATGAGGTGCTGCTATGAAGTATTTCGTGTTTGCATCGATGCTCTTTTGGCCAACAACCGTGGGGGCAGCAGAAACGGAAATAGCGTTTCTTCGTAAGTATTGCATTGATTGTCATGGGAGCGATGTTCAGGAAGGCGATCGCCAATTCGACGGGCTCTCGATTGGTCGTCTCGATTCAATCTCCGATAGAGAGGCTTGGAGAGAGGTTCTCGACCGGCTGAACTTGGGCGACATGCCGCCGGAGGATGCGGATTCGAAACCAAGTGATCGAGAACGATTGGACATGGTTGCTCGACTTTCCAGGAAGCTCGCTGATGCAGGCGCGAATAACGTGAAGGCACAGACAGCCATGCGCCGGCTGAACCGCCGTGAGTACGACGCGTCGATGCGATACATCCTCGGACTCGAGGAAATGCTGGCCGATCCGACTTCGGATTTCACGCCCGATGAGTCGGAACACCAATTCGACAACATCGGTCGAACACTCGTGCTCAGCGATTTTTTGCTGACCCGCTATCTGGAAGCTTCCAACGAGTTTCTAACCGCGTCACGTGAACGTGCCGAGACTGAGCCCGACACGCAGTCATGGACGTTCAAGGCTCCCTTCTGTCGCAATATGCCGAATCCCGATGGGCAGGACCGCCACGGAAAGTACCAGCACCTTCGCGAGAACTCTACGGACCGCTATGGATACTTGTGGCTAAAAGAGCTCGCCGACGGTGTCCCTGCTTCTGGACGATACCGAATCCGTGTCAAGGCAAAGGCAATCAATCGTGATCATCCTTACAAGGACCACATCCTGAAGACGGCTCGAGAAGACCCTCTTCGACTCCAGATCGTGGCCGGTGATACGCGCGCCGGGGATTTGGCGACGAACAACTCATCCGACCGCGCGCTCACTGAGTTTGATGTTCCAGAGGATCAGCCCACTTGGCTGGAAACCACCGCTTGGTTGGACAAGTACTACCAGCCACGTTTCGCATTTCCAAACGGTCCCGTGAAGATCAAGTACATGCGGCATTTGCTGATGCGTCATCACCGCGATCTGTTTCCGAAATTTCTGGAGAACCATGTTCATGTTTTCTCCACCATGCACCCAGACTATGACAAAGCAACCGCGCCGTCACTTCAGAGCGCTTTTCTCGCCGAACAGGATCGGCTGAAGAAGGCCAGAAAGCCGTATGACGTTTTCGGGGTTGCCCATCGAATGCACACCGATGAAGCCTGGCGACAGTAGTACGCGGAATACAAAGGTCCTCGGATTAGGATCCAAGAAGTGCGGATCGAGGGACCGCTCGCAGGCGAATCAAAACCTTCCTCGACCGAGTTCTTTCCGAGTCAGCCGATCACGGATGATCAAGCCGAAACGCTGATCGAGAGATTCGCAAAGAGAGCTTGGCGGTACAGTCATGCCGACGAAGGCTTCCCTTCGCCACGGTCGGCGATTGAGCTCTTTCGCGGTGAACGTAGCGAAGGTGTGACTCGCCTCGATGCCCTCCACCTTTCGTTTCAAGCGATACTTTGCAGCCCACGGTTTCTCTACCATCGCTCGACAAATGGTCCGATGAGTCAACGCGAGTTGGCCGGCCGGCTATCGTTTTTCCTGTGGGGAATGCCACCCGACGAGGAGTTGCTGAGCGTTGCCGCTCTCGGGCGTCTCGCGGAGCCCGAGGAACTTCGCCGCCAAACTGAAAGACTCCTCCGTGATCCACGTCGAAAGAGCTTTGTCCAAGCATTCACCGACTCATGGTTGCACCTGAAAAAGCTTGGGACGATGCTGCCGGACAGGGTCGAACACCCCGCGTACTACAACGAACGTCTCGAAGATGCCATGCTAGCGGAAACGCGAATGTACTTCGACGACGCGTTGCAACACGACAGGCCTGTCTCAGTCTTCATCGATAGCGACTATACCTTTCTCAATTCTTCGCTCGCTCGCCACTACGGAATTGAAGGCGTCACCGGTCACCGTTTCCGAAGGGTGGAACTCGATGATCGAAATCGTGGTGGACTACTCGGACACGCGAGCGTTCTGACGGCAAGCGCGAACGGAATCGATACGTCTCCTGTTGTGCGAGGAATGTGGGTCATGGAATGCCTGCTCGGTACCCCACCTCCATCGCCGCCGCCTGATGTGGAACCGATCGAACCTGACATTCGCGGCACCGTCACGATCCGTGAGCAACTGGCTGCACATCGAGAGATCGCGACATGCGCCAATTGTCATCGACGGATCGATCCACCGGGGTTCGCACTCGAATCCTTTGATGAGATCGGCCGCTTTCGGACACACTATGACACTGGAGGCTGGAGGAGAAAGCGTCTCGCGAAAATCGATCCGTCGGGCATACTCGCCAGCGGCGAGAGATTTCGCGACATACGCGAACTCAAATTGCAACTGAAAGCGAAAACGAACCTCGTCGCTGCGAACCTCGCATCGAAGTTGCTTCGTCAGGCAACTGGTCGGTTTGAGGATCCTCGGGACAAAGCAGAGCTTCTCGAGATGAGTCTGGCGAACGCGACTGATCCGGGTGTGCGTGAACTGATCCACACGATTGTGCAAAGCGAGTCATTTCGACGATGACAGACCCGGTTTGTAGCCCACTCCAAAGCAAGTGATCTCGTCTGCTTTCAGAAGAGGAATTGCGTCGTCGTGAATCAAGAGTGTCGTTGTCCGGCGGGGCCCATGGACTAGCGAAACCGTCAGAAAAGCGCCCGCTGGAACTGGGAATGGCGTTTTACCAGCTCTTACATTTTGACCTGGCCGCCAAATCGCCTTGCCAGATTCTTCATTCCTCCATGAATCATCATCTTTACCATCGGCGGCAATAGGCCTTGGGATTGACGGTCTTCATGGACACCTCAGCCCGAGCTGACACCCACTCGGGCACGAGGAATCGAAGGCGTACTACTGCCGCAAGTGTTCGCAAAGTCGCTGAATGCATTTGACACTCTTCAAAACCATGTGCCATTCAAGACGTTCGATGGATGGGGCAAGGACGCCATCGCAGATCGCGACACTGCTTCGACGTTGCGACTACTGACGCACCACCAGGAAACTTCGTTCGTCCTTTCGGACCACATGCTGCGAACTCTTGGCGAAAACAATGGCGTCGTTGAAGCGTTTTACGTAGTTGCGGCCAAAGTCTCGACTCCAGTGCGGTTTCAGATGTGGTACCACCTTCATACGCGTTCGGACTACAGCGTGGAACGGTGAACACGATGGATCCCTGCGTCATTCTGAGCGACTTCCTCATTCAACGTAGCAGTTCCGAGACTCTGTTGACGGATTGGCGTGACCAATTGCGTCGTGGCAATCTGAATTCGCCGGACGACCAAGTGTTCACTGACCTGGAGAGGCTCCTAACCGACTTCGCGGCCCGCCCTTTACCAGCGTCTGCCACGACGTAGAGATCTCAGCAAATGCCGACTGAGTGAAGGACCGCCGCATGGCAGTGTCGGTTTGGCCTCGATATCTGTGGCGGCACGTTCGTCGACGAACCCTGTGTGGTCGACAGAAATCTGGTCAATGTCAGGACTTCCATGATAACGGGCACTATCTTGGACCTTACATTCGCACTTTGCAGGAAGCAACGAGAAAGATCGAGGTACCCGAGTGATGAGACAACCCCTTCCCCTACTCAGCTTGTTTTTGCTTGCCACCATCGTTCAAGCAGAGAATCGCCCGAACATTCTGTTCGTGATGACGGATGACCAGGGCTATTGGGACACAGGAGTCACGGGCAATCCACATATCGACACGCCCAGCATGGACGCCCTTGCCCAATCCGGCGTCCAACTCGATCGCTACTACGCCACTCCCGTCTGTTCGCCGACGCGAGC
>JBCBLJ010000393.1:0-7484 GCA_038520195.1 Planctomycetota bacterium | reverse complement strand
CGAAGTCAACGACGCGCGGCTGGATCATTTGATGGCGATCGCGTTGGCACCAACGGACCCCACGTCCGCGCGGGCCTCGCTAGAGCGATCGCTTTCGCTGAACCCGCGTTACGCACCCGCGTTGTTGTTAAAGGCCGAAAAAGAAATCGACCGGGAGGACTACGAAGGGGCGAGTGCGACCATCGACTCGTTACTCGATTTTCATCCAAAACATCCCTTGGCGTTCGGACTCAAAGCCGTGATCGCTCATGTGGCCGGCGATTTCGAAAAGGCCCGAGATCTTCGCGGCGAAGCGCTCGGTGATTGGAAACGCAACCCGGAAGTCGATCATCTGATCGGACGTAAGTTGTCCGACAAGTATCGATTCAAAGAAGGTGCCGCTTGCCAACGTCGTGCACTGACGTTCGAGCCTAGCCACATGCCCGCCACGTTCCAACTCGCACAGGACTTACTGCGGCTCGGTGACGAGGATGTTGGGTGGGAGCTTGCCGATCAGGTTCATCAGCAAGACCCCTACAACGTCGTCGCCTACAACCTGATGACGCTCAAAGATCGGATCGATGGGTTCGAGACACTCTCCACGCGAGACGCTTTCGAAGACATCGGTCCGGGGATTCTTGTTCGCATGGAGCCCAAAGAGCGCAAAATTTACGGAGCCGAAGTGCTTGATCTTTTGGTCGAAGCACGCGATAGGCTCTGTGAAAAGTACAAGCTCGAACTCAAGCGACCCGTGATCGTGGAGATCTTTCCCAAGCAGAGTGATTTCGCGATACGCACTTTCGGTTTGCCGGGCGGTGATGGATTCTTGGGCGTTTGTTTTGGCCACGTGATCACGGCCAACAGTCCCGCTTCGCAAGGTCCGCGGCCTTCCAATTGGCAAAGCGTTCTGTGGCATGAATTCTGCCACGTGGTCACGCTGACCAAGACAAACAACCGCATGCCTCGCTGGTTGAGCGAAGGCATCTCGGTCTACGAAGAACGCTTGCGAGATCCGACCTGGGGGCAAGCGATGACCGCCCGCTACCGGGCGATGATTCTCGGTGACGACTTAACGCCCGTTTCGCAGCTCAGCGGTGCTTTTTTGAACGCCCCCTCGCCGTTTCACGTTCAGTTCGCTTACTACGAGTCATCGCTCGTGGTGCAATTCTTGGTGGAAAAGCACGGGTTGGATGCATTGAATGCCGTGTTGGAGGCGCTCGCTTCGGGAGTCAACATCAACGCCGCGCTTGCCGAGCATATCGGGCCGATCGGAAGGCTGGAGGTGGAGTTCGCCGAATACGCCCGAGAGTTGGCGGTGGCGTTTGGAACGGAGCTCGAGTTTGACCGCGATGGATTGTCGGAGGAGGCCGATAGTGCTGAAAAACTCGCCTGGGCTGAATCCCGACCGGAAAACTATTGGGCACGGATGACGCTCGCCCAAGCGGCAATCGCCAAAAAGGACTTCGGTGATGCGATCGAACACCTGTGCTGGGTCCGTGACCGAAAGGCCGGCACCGGCGAGCAAGGCGGTGTCTTGGAGTTGTTAGCGGATTGCTACCGCGAAATCGGCGATGTTGCCAACGAACGCGAGACACTCGAACAGCTGTTTGACGTCGCGAGCGATCCGCTGCCAGGTCTGATGCGTTACATCGAAATGGAGAAGGAAGCCGGGCGATGGGAGTCGGTGCGAGACTTGGCGGATCGAGCCTTGCAGATTCAGCCTCTCGTACCAGCGATCCACGAATTGAAAGCCGAGGCATGTCGAGAACTCGATGAGTGCGAACGCGCGCTACGGTCACTCGAAGCCCTCCGAGCGATGGACCCCGTCGATCTTGCGGGGCTCGATTTTCGAACCGCCGAGGCATTCGAGGCGGCGGGCGACTTGGATCGCGCGAAGACACATGTGATCGACGCGTTAATCCGTGCGCCGCGCTACCGTGACGCACATCGGTTGCTTCTGCGGATTCTGGACCGAGAGAAGGCGGCGGAGCAAAAAACGGAGGCTAATGTCGAGAAAGGGAGCGAGCAGCCCGCTGCATCGGTGACGGAGCCCTCTGGCGAAAACGGTGCCGGGGAAGACGCCGCAAAGGAAAAGGAACAACCAACGAAGGAAGAACCAACGAAGGAAGAACCAGTAAAGGAAGAGAGCGGGGGACAACGATGAAACGACGATGGATCGCCAAGTTGATGTTTGCCGTCTTGCTTGTCGCCAGCGCCTCATTCGCGTGGTCGCAGCGAGGATGGCGTCGAAGTCGAGTCATTGACATCCGTTATGACCGAGGCGGTGTGCCGACCTGGGAGGTCGACGAAAGATTCCCGGGCGACTTGTTCACATTTGTCCGGGTTCGTTACGACTCGGAGTACGGTCGCGGCGGAGGTGGCGGTTGGCAAACCGACTATCCCGACAGTGATCTCAACTTTTCGTTACGGCTTCAACAGCTCACAACGATCAAGGTCAACCCGAACCCGATCATCCTCGATCTCACCGACGAATCGCTTCACGACTATCCGTTCTTGTACATGATCGAACCGGGTAGTCTGGCGTTCAGCGAGGAAGAGGTGGAGGCGCTGCGCGACTACTGCTTCAGCGGCGGCTTCCTGATGGTGGACGACTTTTGGGGCGACCGGCAGTACGAGAACCTGCGATACGAATTGAAGCGTGTCTTTCCGGACCGTGATCCGATCGAAGTTCCGATCGAACACGAGATTTTTCAGAATGTGTATCCCTTCAAGGAAAAGCCTCAGGTCCCAGCGCTCGGTGGGGCGCGTCGCGGCATTTCCTATGAATGGTCCCGAGACGGGAGTGACACGAGCACGCCGTACTACAAAGCGATCTTCGATGATAAAGACCGAATCATGGTCTTCATCTGCCACAACACCGATCTCGGCGATGGCTGGGAACGGGAAGGCGAAGACGAAGAGTACTTTCGAGAGTTCTCTGTCAAGAAGGCGTACCCCATGGGCATCAACATCGTCACCTATGCGATGACCCATTGATTGGAAGCAACAGTCCAGCAAAGGCAACACCGAGTTAGGAACTTCATGAGCGATACGGATTTGGTCGAACAGATACAGTCGGCGCGAGAGCGGATCGTCGGCGAACTTTCAAAGACGATTGTTGGGCAGCATGAGGTCATCGAGCAGTTGCTGATCAGTCTGCTCGCGGGTGGCCATTGCTTGATTACCGGGCCACCGGGATTGGCCAAAACCCTTTTGGTGCGAAGTGTCGCGCAGGTCTTCCACCTGGACTTTAGCCGGATCCAGTTCACGCCCGACTTGATGCCGGTCGACATCGTCGGCACGGAAATCCTTCAGGATCAAGGCGATGGCCGTCGTGGAATGTCCTTTGTGAAGGGGCCGATCTTTGCCAACGTCATTCTCGCCGATGAGATCAATCGCACGCCACCGAAGACGCAGGCGGCGATGCTCGAGGCGATGCAGGAGCATCAAGTCACAGCGGCGGGGACGCGGTACGAGCTGAAAGAACCGTTCTTCGTACTCGCGACGCAGAACCCGATCGAGATGGAAGGCACCTATCCGTTGCCAGAAGCGCAATTGGATCGATTCTTGTTCAACGTTCGGATCGACTACCTTCCCCCCGAAGATGAACTTGCCGTCGTGCTTCAAACGACTTCACGTAAACCTCAAGCAATCGAGGCGATTTTTTCGGGCGACGATGTGATGCGTTTTCAGGAGGCCGTTCGGCAAGTTCCGATCGCCGATTCGGTCGGCGCCTACGCCGTCAAACTGGCGTCGATTACGCGTCCCGGTCGGGAACAGACACCCGATTTTGTGAATGAGTGGATCGGCTGGGGTGCCGGCACCCGCGCGTCGCAGACGTTGGTACTGGGCGGAAAAGCGCGGGCGCTGCTGCACGGACGGGCTCATGTGCAGACCGAAGACATCGTGGCGCTGGCGCATCCGACGCTGCGGCACCGAGTACTGCCGACGTACAAAGCGGAGGCCGAAGGCGTTTCGGTGGAACAGATCATCGACCGGCTGCTGGAAACGGTTTCCAAACCATGAGTCGAACGCATAGCGAGCAGACCGGCGAGAGCGGCGGAGCTTCGATTGATCCCGAAGCGCTGATGCGGATCAAGAGTCTCAAGCTGCGCGCCAAGCTCGTCGTCGAAGGTTTCTTCGCGGGTCTACATCGCAGCCCCACGCATGGCTCCTCGATCGAGTTTAGTGAATACCGCGCGTATGTCCCGGGCGACGATCTGAGAAATCTCGATTGGAAGTTGTTCGCACGAAGCGATCGGCACTTCATCAAGAAGTACGAAGACGAGACGAACCGCAGGTGTTATCTCGTCGTTGATCAGAGTCGTTCGATGAGTTACGGGTCGATCAATTACTCGAAGATGGAATACGCCCGAACGCTGGCTGCGACGCTTGCATATTTCTTGACGCTTCAGCGTGACGCGGTCGGAGTGTTGACGTTCGATATCGAACTCGGTGACTTTCTTCCGGCGAAAGTCGGTGCCAAACAACTGCATCAGATCTTTGTCGAACTCAGTCGTCCGGCGGAGGGTCGGGGGACCGATTTGCGGTTGCCGCTGGAACAGATCACGACGCTCGTCCCGAGACGTGGGTTGGTGGTGCTGATGAGCGATCTGCTCGCGCCGGCAGAATCACTGGGGCGTCAACTTGCGGCGCTTCGTGCGCGGGGACATGAAGTCGTGTTGCTGCGGATCGTCGATCCCGCGGAGGTGGATCTCGGGCTCGCCGATCCGGCGATGATCGTGGATCTGGAGAGTGCTCGGCAGATGTACGTGGATCCCGGTGCGGCGACGGAGGGATACAACCAACGATTCTCGGCGCACCGCGCGGAGGTGGAGTCAATCTGTCAGATGCACGGCATTGGCTTTTTCGAATTAGCGACCGACCAACCACTCGACCAGGCTCTGGCGGCGCTGATCAATGCCAAGAATCGTCTCTCATCGGCGGCGGGCTACGCAGCAGCAGGAGGAGCACGATGAGCTTTCTTGCGCCGCTCTACCTTTTGGGTGCCGCGGCGATCGCCGCACCGATTGTGTTTCACCTGATTCGTCGACAGCCAAAGGGCGAAATCGAATTCAGTTCGTTGATGTTCCTGGAACCAACGCCACCGAGATTGACGCGTCGCAGTCGACTCGAAAACCTTCCGCTTTTGTTATTGCGTTGCTTGGCGATTTTCGCGTTGGCGTTCGCGTTCGCGCGACCGTTTCTGCCTTCGGTGGCCTCGAAGTCCGAAGTCGCAGACCGCAAAGCGGTCGTTTTGCTGGTGGATCGAAGCGCAAGCATGCAACGCGAAGGCGCCTGGGATCGCCTTGTCTCGAAGGCCAAGGAAATCGTCAACGAGGCCGACGAAGGTCAACTGATTTCAGTGGTCTCCTTCGATGAAACGCCGAAGACGGAGTTGTCGTTGGCCGAATCACTGGAACTGTCCGCGGGTGATCGACGCGGTGCGGTCCTCGGGATTCTTGAGAACATGCGTCCCGGGTGGAAAACGTCGGACATCGGCTTGGGACTTCGGTATGCCGCGGACCAGTCGTCGGCGTTGGTGGCTCCTTCTGAGCTGGAAACCGAAACCGATGAGCCGATGGGCGGAGCGACGGTGGAGACTCGCATCAGTCTTCTCAGCGATTTGCAAGACGGTGCCGCCATCCAGAGTTTGCAGGGATATGAATGGCCCGATCAGGTTTGGCTCGATCTGCAGTCGGTTCAACCAAAATCAAGTGGTAATGCTTCCCTACGCGTCGTCGGCTCACATGCCGATGTCGCGGAAGCCGAGGTCGCCCGGCGCGCGTTTGTTCGCGTCGAGGTGGGCCACTTTGAAGACGCCGGGAACACGACGTTTCGGCTGCGATTCGGAGGTGCCGAGGATGATGCCGGGGTCGTTCAGGTGCCCGCTGGCGAGAGTCGTTTTGTGACGGTGGACCTGCCCGAAAGCGTGCAGTCGGCGCGAACGCAGGGCGCTCGATTGACTCTCTACGGTGATGGAGAGCCTTTTGACAACACCTGCTTCTTTGTGCCACCGAAGCGCTCGACGCAGCGTGTCTTGATCGTGGGCGAAGACCAAGACACGGGCCGCTCGCAGCGCGAAAGACTGTCTTTTTACTTGAGCCAGTTACCGTTCTCGAACCCGACCCGCGACGTGTCGGTCGAACGTTCCGATGCGAGCGTGCTGGCGGGGTGTTCGCCTGCGGAGACTCCACTCATCGTGGTTGCGAACGCGCCGCAGCCTGAATGGGTCGAACCACTCCAAAAGTACCTTCGTCGCGGCGGGCGCGTCATCACCGTGCTGGACAAACCGGTCGAGGACCCCGCGTCATTGGCGACGTTGCTTGACTCGCCGCAGCTGCGGATCGACGAGGGCGGAAACGATCGCGAATACGCGCTTGTCAGCTCAGTGGACTTTCGGGATCAACTTGTGGCACCACTCTCGGAGCCTGGCTTCAGTGACTTTAGTAATATTCGCGTTTGGAAGCACCGGGCGTTGTCGGGTCTCGGTGAGTCACTGCAAACGATTTTGAAGCTCGACGATTCGGCGCCGTTGCTGGTCGAACGCAAATTCCGCGGCGAAGAACCCTCCATGCCGGACGGGCACCTTTGGGTATTGACGTCGGGCTGGCAACCCGATGAAAGTCAACTCGCGTTGTCCACGAAGTTTGTGCCCCTGATGCTCGGAATGCTCGGCGGAGAGATTCGGTCAGGCGGGGCTAAGTTGAAAGTGGGCGATTCGGTCGGCAAAACGATCACAACCGAACCGGGGATCGAGAATGACGAGTCGGGCGACCCAGTTGCGGTGAACCTGGCTTGGGATGAAAGTGAAACAAGTCCGTTGGACGTCGATCGTCTCAAGCAATTCGGAGCGAGACTCTCATCGGCGGAGTCGAAGCGGCAAGAGGAGCTTGTCGAGCGAGCATTGCGGGACGTCGAACTAGAATCGCGACAAGCGTGGTGGCAGTGGTTGATCGTTGCGACGCTCGGGGTGGTCGCATTGGAGACGGTTTACAGCGGACGTCATTCCTGGAATTCAGAAACGACACAAGGATAAGTGATGGAGAACCAATTGGGCTTTCAATCGACGTCGGCCATCGCGGTTCGGGAGCTTGATCGTATCCGTGACGAGATCGATGCGGTCCGTCGTCGCTCTCGTGCCGAACAGTTTTGGAAGCTGATGGGCGTGATGGGTTTTGTCGTGCTGGGCATCGGCTTGATGCTTCGCGGCGCCGCCGATAGCGGAGCGATCGCTTGGCCGATGCTGGTTCTCGCGGTCATCATGATTCTGTTTGTCGCCACTATCGCGTCGGTTTTCATCTCGCGTTCGCGTTCCGGGGGTGCGGCGGGAGCGGCCACGCGAATCGAATCGGCGTTTCCTGACCTCGCGCAACGATTGGTCACGGCGGAGGGATTGTCCGACGACCAGGCGCGCGGCCCGTTGGCAAGGCATTTAGTTCGGGAAACACATGAGCATTTCCGTTCCCATCAATGGATGCGCGCCGTCCCTGCCGGGTCTTTGT
>JBCBLJ010000942.1:0-3017 GCA_038520195.1 Planctomycetota bacterium | reverse complement strand
GTCGATATTCCCACGAATTGAGCCGACGAAGAACGCTGTGCCCGTGTGTGGTACCTAATGCGGCGCGCGCCTTGGCGACGTCCGGCATACTCATGGATCATTACTTCGACGCCGCCGAGGAAGCAGTCCGCCGCGCGACGCAATTCGGCGATGCCCCTCCGTCCAGACGATACACCCAGCAGTCACCGTTTTACTTCGGTGGAAAGGATAGCAGTGACCTCCCAAAACTGTTCCGCGTCGACCGTTTCCGCTTCGTGCCAGAGACGCCCTATACCGATCTGTACGGGCGTCACTACCGCGGCGGACACGTTGGGTTCCTTCCATTGGTTCGAAAGGGCGGAGTGTCCCACGCCGGTGTTTACACCATCCGCGTGCGGGCGGCGGCGGTCGGACGAACCCATAACTATGGCCGTGCCCTCGGCGATTTTCGCAATGGCGATCCCCTGGTCATGGAAGTCGCTGCCGTTGATCGACGCGGTAGTGTCGAAAGTACCGGCAATGTTTCGAAGATGGTCTCACTTGCAAGAGCCGAACTAACCAACGAGCAGCCACGTTGGTTCGAATGGGACGTTTACATCGATGCCGGTTTTGAACCAGAAGTTCGATTTCGAAATGGCCCAATGGCAGCCAAACGGATGGTGCGACTGCTGACAACCGAGGCGGCCGATAAACCAGAGTTTCAACCGTTCATCGGGATGAAGTCCGGGACGGAAAAGGCCCACGGAGTTCTCAAAGCCTATCGAGGGCCTCGCCTCAGGATTTGGGAAATCCAGCTCGAAGGCCCGCACACCCATCGTTGGCCGCCCCGCGGACACCGCGCTCTGTATGGTGATCTCGCTCCCGATCAACTCAACCAAAGCACGATCGCCGAGCGGCTCGAAGCATTCGCCGAAGAAGCATTTCGACGTCGGCCAGCGAAAGGAGAATTGGCACCGATCCAGCGGCTGGTAGCGGTCAACTTGCGGGAAGGAATGAAACCCCCTCGGGCACTTCAACTTGGGTGTCAAGCGATCCTCTGTTCGCCAGGATTCCTGTACCTGAATCTTGGTGAAGGCGAATTGGACGAGGTCGCTTTGGCGTCGCGGTTGTCATACTTCCTGTGGTCGTCACCACCGGACGAAACGCTCCTCACGCTTGCGGCTCGCGGAGCATTGAAGGCCAACTTGCGCTCACAGGTGAGGCGTCTGCTTTCGGACCCCAAATCCGATCGGTTCGTCACTCATTTTCTGAATTGCTGGCTCGACCTCGACAACATCGGCACGATGCCTCCATCAGAGGACTTTCTTGAATACCATCGAGACAACCTCGAGACCGCGATGCGTATCGAGACCGAAATGTTCTTCCGTCACATGCTGGATCAGAATCGGCCGCTTAACGAATTCCTGGACGCGGATTACTCCTTTCTCAATCGCGAACTCGCGTTGCACTATGGCATTCAAAACGTCGAGGGCAGTGAGTTCCGCCGAGTTTCGCTTTCCGGGGTCCGACGTGGTGGTCTGACGGGGCAAGGCGCGTTCCTGACGGCTTCGGCCAACGGCGTGGACACTTCGCCCGTGGTCCGAGGCGTGTACGTGCTTGAGAAGCTACTCGGTGATTCACCACCACCGCCTCCACCCGACGTCCCCGCGATTGAGCCGGACATCCGTGGTGCGGTCACCGTTCGCCAGCAACTCGAAAAACATCGCAATGACGCAACCTGCGCGGAGTGTCACCGAAAAATTGACCCGCTCGGTTTTGCTCTGGAAAACTACGATGCCATTGGAGGCTGGCGTCGCGAGTACCAGAAGAACATCCCGATCGATGCCACCGGAAGGCTGCCAGACGGCGCACGTTTTACGACACCGGCGGAGTTTCGCGAAGTCTTGGCGAGTCGTCAAAAACAGTTCAACCGCTGCTTGACAGAGAAACTGATGACCTACGCTCTTGGGCGTCAACTCGATGTGGTTGACCGCCCAAATATTGACGGGATCGTCCAAGAAGTAGCAGTCGAGGGCAAGGGACTTCGGGATCTCGTTCAAGCCATCGTCGGGAGCGCAACGTTTGCACGAAACTAACTTCACGATGCGGCGACGTGCTATGACGTGGACGATCCCTTTCCTGATCGCTCTCGAGGGCTTCCACGTTTCGGCGGATGACCTCCCAACGCTGGACGAAGCGAGGAGGCAGGGAAGAGCAAATTCGGTCCTGATCGGTAAGTCGCCTCGGTCGATCGAGACCGCAGATTCTGCGGCGACCGATCCGCGGCTTGACGAGTTCCGCGCCAGAATCGCACCCGCATTGCAAAACAGTTGTTTGGCATGCCATGGCCCCGAAGAACAGGAAGCCGGATTCCGAAACGTTGCACATGTCGGCGATGCAATTGGATCAGTACCGCGACCTGACTGGCCAAGCTCTTCACAAGGCAGTCGTGCGAGGCGAACGTCCGGCACACTCAACTTCGCTATCTCGATGGAGAGTCTGGCCGTAGCGAACCAGAATCCTCGACACCAGAAGCTGGAGAAGCTTCGTAAGCGACTCGCCTCGAGCTGATCGGCTTGCCGCGACCCTCAGGCGGTTTGTCTTGTTCCTGAGCCGCGAAATGAAATGCGGGTACGAAGACCGCAAACATGGTCATCAATAACAGTTGCGTTTGCTTCTTTCTCGTGGAGAGCTTGGTGCGAATGGAATGAAGTTGCATGAAAAGATCGTGTTGGTTTTTGGCACTGGATGGTGTGAAACGGTGTAGTGAGGCTCAGCCGACTCACGCCTTCATCCTGTGCTTGGCGATAACAAGCTTCTGCTCGAAGATCGAACGAGACCACGGCTCGCAAGCATCGCTTGCAAGCTGCTCGGACACCATTTCTTGGCCCAACGCTGTGCGGCCAAGAAACTGGATCGTGTCGTCAATGTCCTCCACGTGTCACGGGTTGTCCTGGTCAGAGAACGTGCGTGTTTCGATCATTGACGACACGATCCAGTTTCTTGGCCGCACAGCGTTGGGCCAAGAAATGGTGTCCGAGCAGCTTGCAAGCGATGCT
>JBCBLJ010000636.1:0-5048 GCA_038520195.1 Planctomycetota bacterium | reverse complement strand
GCTCGCGTTGCTTCAAGCCGGCGACACCTCCGGTGCGAATCAACGAGGAATTCGGGCAATCGGACAACTGAAAGCTCTGGATTCAAAAGATGACACCGAAGACGAAAGGCGGTGTTTGATGGCTTCGGCCAACGCGCTTCGGGCGGTGACCCAATCGCAGTCTCGCGAGTTCGAACACTGTGAAGCGTTGTTATCGGAGGCACGCACGGGTCTGCCCGATCGCGAGATCGAATCGAAACCTTTATTGCGACAGCGCACGATGAACTTGATCGCGTTCTGCGATGGTCTCGCATCGTTCGAGCGAGGACGACGGCCGGGCGCGACCGGATTCATGTCCCGGGCGGAGCGTGTGCTGGATTCCGTCGAAATCCTCGACGATCCGGAACGGCCGTACATGACCGTTTACTTTCAGCTGGCGCGAGCAGCGGTCCATCATAAGCGCCACCGGTTGGATCTTGCAAATACCGAGTTCCGATCTGCCCGGCGACACCTGGAAAGTCAGCCGCGTGACGAGATCGCCATCCTTTTGCGTGCGATCGTCCACAAAGACCATGGTTTGACGCTCTTGCGTACGGATCGGGCGGAGGAAGCGATCACGGGCTATCAAGAGGGCTTAACCCTGTTGGATGAAGTGAGTGATGAGCGGTTCGCGAGGGCTGTTCAATACGTTCGTGCGATCACACTGAACAACTTGGCTGACGCCTACTTTCACACGGGTCGGTTTGCCAAAGCGAATGTCGCGCGGGCGAAGGTGATCGAGCCGCTCCAGCGATACCTGGACGACGGCTTCAGCGTCAACGCAAGAGATAACCTGCGACTTGCCTTTGCACGGAGCGCGATCGAGAAGTTGATGATGGGAGACTCTCCGTCGGCGTATCGCGAACTCGGTCATCTTGGCGGTTCCGCGTGGATACCAGGATATGATTTCGCTCAACTCTCGCCCGCCGAGAAATACTGCTTGATGGCGATGGAGCTGACGAATCCCGCCAAGCAACCAAGCGCGGAACAGATTGCAGTGTTGATCGACGAGATCTCAAACTCACGCAACAGAAAACGACACCCCATCCAAACTCAGGTTTTGTCAAAGACGCTCGAAATCCTGCGTCCGTTGAGCCCCGACCGAATCGACGCGATGATCGTTGATTGACAAGCTCCGGTCGCTGAAGCTCGTGTTCGGCGGCACGACTGGAGATGCGAACGGGCCGTTGGAGCCAAAGCATCCCGCCGATTCTTCTGAACACGGATTTCGAGTGTGCGCTCACCAAGCCCGTAATCTGAGCGAGCATCGGGTGTGAGATCGAGGCGACTCAAGCGAGAATGCTTCGGTAGACCGCCGCAGTTCGTTCCGCCATCGCGACATCGGAGAAGTCTCGGGCATGCCGCGAGGCCGCGGCTTCGGACATCGTGTGCCAGTCGACTTCGCCTGAAACCAGCTCGCGAATTTTCGCCGCCAGTGAATCCGGGTCGTTCGGTTGGGCGAGCAATCCTTCGACGCCATCGGTTACGGCTTCGGGTGTTCCCTCGACCCGCGAGGCGATGACGGGGACTGCCGCGGCCATTGCTTCGAGAACGACCATCGGCAAGCCTTCGCCGAAAAGGCTCGGCAAGACCATCGCGTCCAACTTGGCAAGCTCGCCGGACACGTCTTGGGTGAATCCGACACGCTCGATCATGGCTTCGATGCCAAGTTCGACAATTATTTGATTGATCGAGTCTTCGTACGAGTCGGTTTCAAAGGGGCCGATGATACGAAGCGTCAAATCAAACTTGCCACGGAGCTTCGCCAGCGCTTGCAACAAGACCTCCAACCCTTTGCGCGGACGCATCAGTGCGATCATCCCGAGGGTCCAGCCGCCTCCGACCGTCGGTGTGTGCATTCGATCCGGCCGGACCGTCGGCACGCCATTTCGCACCACCGTCACGCGGTCAGGACGAGCTCCGCGTGCGAGACAGTCTTGTCGAAGGCTGTTGGACACGGTGATCAGATGCGAGCAGCCGTAACGTGAAGCGCGCTCGATGGCCGCGTTGAATCGGTTGGAGAGCCAACGTTCGGAGTCTCGAGCGGCAGGACTATGCACGTGATACACCCACGGCACCCCGGCAATTCGACTCGCCAGAGCCGCGATCATGGCAGTCCGCGGTGTGTGCGCATGAAGCAGATGGTATTCGTGGTCGCGGACCAGTTGACGCACGGCCCACGCCGCCCGCAGATCAAAGCGGCTGGACATTGGGACGCGGTGACAGACGCCCCAGTTTCCGCGTTGCTCATCAATCAGCTCCGCGAACTTGCCGGGCTTGACGCATGCAAAGTCCGCGACGGTGTCATAATCGGGTAGACAGCGACCGAGATGAGACTGAACGCGTTCGGCCCCGGAAAAGTGTTCTCCGTTGACCAAATGCAACACCCGTGCGATGAGCGATGTCGCTGCGGACGGCTGTTCGGAAATTACGACCGGCGTCGGAGTGACGACAACCGGAGCGAAGGATTGTGACAGCGAGTACGAAATCGACTTCGATGGTTGGGTCGGCTGCATCAGTCTGTTGCACGTCGAAAGGATCTAGCGACTGAGAACGACGGCAGTCGCGTCCAGTCCCACTGATTCTCGGCAGCGAAATCAAGGACGAGCGAGCCGCGTTTTGGTGAGTGATCTTGCGTCCCGGCGAAGCAGGCGAGAATTCTCACGTAAGGCTGCGTCAAGACAACCTCGATGGGTGCCGGATTCCGCGCAGTTCCGCAAAGCCTCATCCGGACTTCATCGCGCGCGTCAGATTACGACGAAAAAGCGGCGTATTTGGCCCCGAGCAACCTTAACAACGGTCATTTGGGCCGCCACTGGGGGTTTGGCACCGGTTTCGCTAAATTGTCCACCTCGACAAATTTCAACCTGGCGATCGTCTTCCGCGACGCTGATCTCTCCGATGCAGGCGTTGCAGCTTGCCTCCTCTGACCCCCAAGACGTTTTGAAAGCTTCGATTGTTTTGCTTCCCGGTGACGGGATCGGCCCCGAGATCACTGAACAAGCTCGACTGACTCTGCAGCGCGTCGCGGAAGTCTTTGGCCACACGTTTGAATTTCAAACGCAGCCGATTGGCGGGATCGCGATCGACGAGTTCGGTGATCCCTTGCCGGACGTGACCTTGGATGCCTGCCGGAATGCGTCCGCGGTGCTTTTGGGCGCAGTGGGAGGACCGAAGTGGGATGACCCGACCGCGAAGACTCGGCCGGAAGCGGGGCTCTTGAAGATTCGGAAAGAACTCGGTTTGTTCGCGAATCTTCGCCCGATCAAGTTGTTTGATGAGTTGATCGATGCGTCGCCGTTGCGGCGTGAGATCATCGAAGGCACCGACATTCTGTTCCTGCGTGAGCTCACCGGCGGCATCTATTTCGGGCCGTCGGAACGCACCGGCGAGGGTTCCAGCGAATCCGCTTCGCAAGCGATGGTCTACAGCACCGGCGAGGTGGAGCGGATTGTTCGACTCGCAGCCAAGGCGGCCCAAGGGCGAGGCAATCGCCTCACGAGTGTCGACAAGGCGAATGTGCTGGAGCCAAGTCGATTGTGGAGGCAAGTCGCGGCTCGAGTGATGGCGGAGGAATTCCCGGACGTTCAATACGATGTCGTTCTGGTCGACGCGATGGCGATGCACCTGATCAACCGACCAAAAGACTTTGACGTTGTCGTGACCGGCAACATGTTCGGTGACATCCTGACGGATGAAGCTTCGATGTTGCCCGGTTCCCTTGGCATGCTGCCGAGCGCGTCACTCGGAAGCGACGGCCCGGGATTGTACGAACCCATACACGGTTCGGCCCCCGACATCGCCGGTCAGGGTATTGCCAACCCGCTGGCAACGATTCTTGCAGCCGCAATGCTGCTGCGTCATTCGTTGAACGCCGACGCGGAGGCCGCGGCCGTTGAGAATGCGGTAGCGTCGGTGTTGGCTGATGGTTTGCGAACGGCGGATATCGCACGAGGCGGCGAATCCATGAGTACTTCGGCGATGGGAGCGGCGGTGGTTGAGCGAATCGCTTTGTAACGCGAAACCGAGATCCGCTGGAGACTCCAACGATGAAGGGCACTTCAATCGCATTCCTGGCAAGTACAGAGTGGCTACCGACGCAGGCGATGATCTTGCTTGCCGTCGTCTTAACGGCGCTTGGGATCGCGACGTTGATCGGTTTCCTCCTCGCACGACGCGAGACCATGGGTATCGAGAGTGCGATTGTCCGACGCTATAACCAAAAGATGCGTGTCTGGTGGTTGATGATCATCATTTTCGTGCTCGGTTTTTTGCTCCAACGCACCGGCGTGGTAATTCTTTTCGGGCTCGTTTCGTTTTGGGCGCTGCGCGAGTTCATCACGATGACGCCGACCAAGCGGGGTGATCACCGCACGCTGTTTTGGGTGTTCTTCATTTTTACACCGCTTCAATACATCCTCGTCGGATTCGGAAAGAACCCTCCCGGCTTTTTCAGGACCGACGACTGTTATGATTTCTACAGCATCATGATTCCCGTCTACGCCAGCCTCTTCATTCCGGCGCGGGCGGCGATCTCCGGGGACCATAAACGTTTTTTGGAACGCAGCGCCAAAATCCAGGCGGGACTTCTGATCTGTGTTTACGCGCTGAGTTACGCGCCAGCGCTGCTGGATTTAGAGTTGTATCGGACCGGCGGCACGCTCTGGGACGGAAGTCCGGTTAGCTTGCTGATCTTCCTGGTCGTGATCTCGCAGTTGGCCGGTGTGCTGGAACGAGGTTGGAGCAAATTGGCGGGGCGACATGTGATCGCGGAAAAAATCAACGGGTCGCGAACCTGGGAGGGCGTGTTGGGATCGATGGTAACAACCGGCTTGATCGCCGCCGCACTCGCGTGGGCGACTCCGTTTCGGGCCTACGAAGCCGGCGTTTTGGCGGCTGTCATCACCTTCATGGCCTGTGGAGGCGCGATGACGATGAGCGCGATCAAACGGGACCGCGGTGTCACCGACACGGGCACGTTGGTTCAGGGTCACGCGGGTGTGCTCGACCAAATCGACAGCATCTGTTTT
>JBCBLJ010000731.1:0-4271 GCA_038520195.1 Planctomycetota bacterium | reverse complement strand
CGAGGCGCTGGCTTACCGTGTTGGCACGCCGATCGTCGGCGACGTCCGCTACGATACCCCGACACCAACACCCGAGGTCGAAGCCGTCGCGGCGCCGGAAGGATTGGTTCTCTATCTTCCCGGGACGTTGCCTTTGTCCGGAGAACGTGAAGACCACGTGACGGTGGAACATCATTCATCGTTGGCACTTGCCGAGGGCACGTACTCGTTGTCATTCGTGGCCGAGGATGTCGGCGGACGCAATGCTCTGTTCTCAAAAGATGCTTCAGGCTACGGCGAGGGAGGACATCTGACCGCGCTCGTCGAAAACGGCAAGCTCAAAGTCCGCTTTCAGAGCACAACCAAGAGCGAGACCGTTCAAACGCTCTCTGATTCGATCGTCGTCGGCCAAGAGTATCACCTCGCCGTCACCTTCGGACCCGACGGGTTCTGGCTGTACCTCGACGGCGCCCTCCAGGACTGGGAGACCGACTTCTTTCAAACGATGGAACTCAACGCCGAAGACTTGCTCATCGGCGCCAACGGCTGGGGAAGCACATCGAGTGACCCCGATTGGGCCCGCGATCACTTCGAAGGAGTGATCAGCGAATTCACTGTCTTCGATCAACAGATGACTCGCGCCGAAGTCCGTGAACTGGCGGGACTCCAACCGCCGGTCGATCCCACCGATCCGTTCATTGATAACGGTGTTCTATACGGAACGTTGGCCGGCGAGACGCTCGATCTCAATCAGTATCCCGACGTCAAAACCGCGGTTGGTTACTACGGAGACGACGTCATCCTCGGCAGTGACGACGGCGTCGTGCTGTTCGGAGGCCACGGCGAAGATCGACTCGTCGGCGGCGCCGGCAACGACATCCTCTACAGCTTCGCCGACGGACGCGAACCGCGAATCTACCAGGACTACGATCCAGCCCAAGATGACCCCGACGGCGAGATCGACCCCGAGACAAGGACCCATTTCCCCGGTCAACCGATCGAGGCCGATGATGTGCTGCGTGGTGGTGGCGGGGCGGACACGTTCCATTTCCGCACGCTGATCAACGCCAAACGTGACATCATCTTGAAGCATGTTCGTGACGATCGCACGATCCACTGGCATGGCGTCGCAGGCGAGAACAATGACGTCCACGATCATTGGGCCGAACGTTTCGGAAACGAAGTGATCGAGGACTTCAACCGCGAAGAAGGCGACCACATCGAGATCGTCGGACACACGATTGATGTCGAACGCGTACGCCACGTGGACCTCAACGGTGACGGCGTGATCGAGTCGACGGTGATCTATGTTCAATCGAACCAGGGCAACGCGGGCGCACACAACCGCGACAAGCTCGGGACGATCACGGCACTCAACGCGTTGTTGACCCGTTCGGACTATACCGTCAACGCGGCCCCGGCCTACGGAATCGTGGACACCATCGATGAACTGGACGAGGCGCTCGCTTACCGTGTTGGCACGCCGATCGTCGGCGACGTCCACTACGATACACCGACACCAACACCTGAGGTCGAAGCAGCCGAGGGTCCGGAGGGTTCGGTCATTTTCCTCGATGAGGCGCTCGATTTTTCCGGCGAGAGTGGGGATCACATTGATATCGCCCATATCCAGTCACTTGAACTCGACGAAGGCACGTACGCGACTCAATTCACGGCAGAGGACGTGAACCGGCGACGAACGTTGTTCTCCAAAGACGCGTCGGGATACGAGGATGGTGGTCACCTAACAGCCTTCGTCGAACGCGGTCGTGTGAAAGTGCGATTTCAAAGTGACAGCCGCTCCGTCTGGCTAACGTCCTCATCCAACTCGATCCTTGAAGGCGAGGAATATCATCTCGCATTCTCATTTGGCGCGAACGGCGCGCGGCTCTATCTCAACGGCGAGTTAGTGGATGAGGAGTCAGGTTTCACACAAGGAATGGCCCTCAACACCAACAGTTTGCTGGTCGCCGCGAATGGCTGGTCGCGTTCGGAATCGAATCCCAACACGGCGCGTGATCGCTTCGTCGGCGTCATCAGCGACTTTACCGTTTTTGACAGTCAACTGAGCGACGCCGCCATCGACACGCTCGCCAACGGAGGTGGTGCTGGAGGCTCCGACTTCTTTGAAGACTCCGATGAATCGGAAGACTCCGACAACGCGACGGACGAATTCTTCAGTGAGATGGGGACCATGTTCTAGTCGCTACGGTCGGCGAATCGGATTCCGCCCGCTGGAAGTTGCTCCGCCTGAGCCACTCCGGCGGGCAGAAGGTTCGCTCACTCCAATCGAACGACACCGTCTTCCAAAACGAATCGATGGTCGGCGAGAGCCGTCGCTTCTTCCTCACTGTGGGTGACGTGAAGCGTGGTCACTTCCGTTGTTTGCTGGATTCGCTTCAGCAACTCATGCATCTCGGTGCGCGTCGATTCGTCGAGAGCGCTGAGCGGCTCATCGAGCAGCAGCACCGAAGGATGAAATGAGATCGCGCGACCCAGCGCGACTCGCTGGGATTCGCCTCCACTGAGGGCTTCGATGCCGCGATCGAGCAGTTTTTCGATTCCTAGAACATCGGCGAGCTCACCGATGCGGGCCTCGATCCGCGGTTTCTTCCAGCGACGTAGCCGCAATGCGAAGGCGAGGTGCTCTTTTACCGTCAGCGTGGGAAACAACGCGAGGTCCTGTGGCACGTAGCCGATCTGTCGATCGCCGGGTAGCCAAGTCGTGATATCGACATCGTCGACGAGCACTTTGCCGGAGTCCACACGTCGGAGACCGCAAATGGTCTCGAGGATGGTCGTTTTGCCCTTCCCCGTCCGCCCCATCAAAACGGCATAACCTCGACGCGGGATCACGAAAGAGATGCCGTCGAGGCGGAACTTGCCCGCAGTGATGGTGACACTCTCCAGCGCGATCATCCACTCAATCCCGTGCCGAGCAATCGCAAGATCAGCAAGACGATCGCTGCCATGATGACCATCAAGAGTGAAACGGCGACCGCGGAATCCAGCTGACCGATGCTCAATTCCAGAAAGACCGTCGTCGACAACACCTCCGTCTTCATGCGTGTCGCGCCGGCGAAGACCAGGATTGGACCGAATTCACCGAGCGCCCGAGCCCAGGCGATCGTGGTCGCCGCGATCATCCCACGCCAGGCCTGAGGCAAAGAGACTTGTACGAATGCCTGCCCCCGGGTGCAACCAAGCGTCCGCGCGACGTCTTCGGCTCGCGGGTCGATTTGGTCGAAGGTAACCCGCATGGTGCGCACCGCGAACGCGCAAGCGACCGAAAACTGGGCCAGGACGACGGCCGGCCATCGATAGGTCACCCCAAAATCGAATGTGTTCTGCAACCAATTCTCGAGTTGCCATCCACCGATCGAAAGATGGAACAAGATCAAGAGACTCAGACCGAGCACGAGCGGTGGAAGAACGATAGGGATGTCGACCAGCGTGTCGATGATCCACCGCCCGGGGAACTGGAATCTCGACAGCAGATAACCCAGCGGAGTCCCGACCCACACCGAAAGCACAGCCGCCGCGGAACAGGTGAGTAGAGTCAGTCGAAACGCGGCTTGAATCTCTGGTTTGACGAGTGCCTGGGCGAACTCACCGAACGAAACGAACAAGAGATCGGCGAGCAACAAGAGAACGATCAGGACGACAAAGATGGACGAGAGGCCGCCCATGACAAAAAAGAACGGTGCGTCGCTGCGTTGCCCTCGCCGCGGAGGGACGGTCACGGGAACGGCCGCCGCGTAAGCCTTGCCGGGGCCTTCACTCATCGTCGTCTTCGGATGGTTCGTTCAACTCTGCCTGCCACCGGAACCCTTCGGCGACAAAGGTGCTTCTGGAATCGACCGAACAGATGCGCTCAAACAGCCTGGATGCCAAAACTGAATGCTTTGATTGTTGAGCGACCGCCCAGGGCTGAATTGCGACGCTGCATTCGATGTCTTGAATCGGGTAGGCATCGAGAAAATCGCTCGATCCGGCCGCGTTGCTCAGATACGCCACCGCCGCATCGAGTGATCCCGCGCGGAGTTGGTTGACGAGCATGTCTCCGGTCGGGGACTGGACGGTCACGTTTGGCATGATCTCTTTTTGGACACCGCCTTCGCGAAAGGTGTTTTGCGTGATCCATCCCATCGCGCACTGTTTTTCGTGACCGATACCAACCCGCAACCCTTCGGTCGCCAAGTCCCGAAGCGATCGAATGTCCTTGGGATTGCCTTTTTGGACCAAGATCACGAGTTGGTTCTGTGAGACAGCAACGGGCTCAGGAAACAGGT
>JBCBLJ010000642.1:0-4992 GCA_038520195.1 Planctomycetota bacterium | reverse complement strand
GCCTCGACGACGGTCAGGTCCACTTCGATAGTACAGGAGCAGGTTGTGTCGAACTAGCAGCAAAGCTCGCCTTGGCATTCACAGGCCGTAAAAAGATTTTATCCTTTCGTGGTGGTTTTCATGGTCGGATGTTTGAGTTCGAAGTACCGATCCTAGGGTTCGCGGCGTTTTATGGATTCCTACAACTCGTCGGCGTGATCTGGCTCGGTTTTGAGATGTCGTCGGAGCTCGGTCATCTCTTGGGACTCGCCATCGGATGTCCAGTTGGAGTGTTCATGCTGTGGCGTGGTTGGGTCGACTGCGAGGGCTGGGATTTTTTCTCGCGTTACTTCTCGCCGATCGATCCCAAAGACTCGATCGCTGAAGTTCCCGAGGTGCAACACGCGCCCGTGTCACTACCGGCCGTGGCGATTGCTTGCGAGGAACCGGATTGGTTCGACTCGTTCACCTCGCGCGGAACGCTTGCCGGTGCGCTGGAAACCGGTGACTGCGACGCCGCGAGGGCGTGGTTTGAAGAAGCGGCCAGGACCGGCGAAGTCCATTCGCTCTCGGGCCAAGAACTCGCGGACTACATCCGTCTATTTGAACGCGAGAAGCGCTATGTCGATTGTATACCCGCCTTGGTGATCCTTGCCGAGCGAGGCGGAGTAAATGGGCAAATGGCGACGCTCAGAATCGCCAAGATTCAGTTGTTGGTCTCCAAGGACCCCGAAGCGGCTCGCCGCAGCATCGCTGGGATGGGGGCACACGAAAACGAAGCGATCACAAGACGCGTTCGGGAGATGGAGCGTCGTTTGCAGATGGGGTAGTGCTGATCGGAGGGCAGCAAGAAGAATGGGCGGTGGAACGATTACAGACGAGAGGAACTTCGCACGACCGTCGATCAATAATCGCCGCCGCCATCGCTGTTCTTGCACGCGGCTTGCCAAGCCTTCACGGTCTGCTTCATCGACTTCGCGACCATTGGATGATCGTTGAGGAGATTCTTCGATTCCCCGGGATCAGCGATCAGATCATAGAGTTCCCATTGGTCCTTTTTGCCAAAGAGCTTGAAACGGTTGTCACTGAGCGCGACCATGTCTCTGGATTGAAACCCGATTGGCGACGGTCGCTCGGCTAACGTGCCATCGAAGACGGGCAACAAAGAGATGCCGTCGATGGGGCGTTGCCCGTCGAGTTCCGCGCCGACGATGTTCGCGATCGTGGGCAGGTAGTCACTGGTCACGGCGGCGAAATCGGTTTTGCCAGGTTTGATTCGCGATGGCCATTCGATCAACCCAGGGACGCGGATGCCTCCTTCGTAGAGCGAGCGTTTGCGGCCGCGAAACGGACCGGCGGAACCGGGCGCCGATTCGTTCCCTTCGGGGCCGTTGTCCGAGCAAAAGCAAATCATGGTGTCGTCGCTCGCGCCAAGCTCGGCGAGCTTTGAACGTAACCGGCCGACTTGGGCATCCATCGCGGTGATGCACCCGTAGTAGTTGCGGACGCGGACTTCGTGTTCGCGGTACATGTCGAGGTATTCACCGCCCGCGACAACCGGCAAGTGGGGCGTGTGAAACCAGATGATGGCGAAGAAGGGTTTGTCGGACCGAACCGAAGATTCGATGAAGGGGATCGCGCGATCCATGATGATGCGTGAGTCGTCGCCTTGGAGGTTGTCACGAACAATTTCACCCGATTCATTCCAGTAGTACGTTCCATACTCGACGGTCTCGGTTTCGTCGGTTACCGCATCCCACGCCGATCCCGGCTTTTTGTCTTTTGGGCGAATCATGGGGTCGTAGGTTGGCACCTTTGACTCCGTCGAAAAGCAAACATCGAATCCGTTGTCTTGAGGCGGCGAAAAGTGCTTGGCGTTCTTCGGGCCGCCGCGGTTGGCGTCCTTCACCGTTTTGGTGAGCGTGCCGAGGTGCCACTTTCCAAAGTGCCCCGTCGCGTAGTTTTGGGCCTGCAGCAATTCGGCGACCGTCAACTCTTGTGGCTTCATGTGACCCGTGTTGGCAAAGTAAATGCCGTAGCGATACGGATGCCTCCCGGTGACTGCCGATCCACGCGTCGGGCTGCAGACCGGTGCCTGCGCGTAAAAGCGACTGAAGATCAGGCTGTTTTTCGCCATTTCATCGAGATGCGGCGTCTGGATGATCTCGCCGCCATTGAAACCCACGTCGCCCCATCCCAGGTCGTCGCACATCATCAAGATGATATTGGGGCGCTCGATCGAGGATGCGTCAGCGGCGATGAGCGCGGTGGGTATCAGGGTGGCAATCAGACAAAAACAACGGTGGGTCATACGAGAACTCGCTTCGGGAGGGATCGATCCGACCTGATTATAGACATCGCGATAGAGACCGGGCTGCGGCGTTATTGGACAATCAGGGAGCCGACGGTGAGACGGCGAAGTCGCTTCGTTTATCGGTGTGACTTGGCGATTCCACATGCGATCGCGAATGCGTGTCCGCGAGCGGTTACACTTGCGATCCCAATCCTTCCTTTCGGAGCCTTGTGATGATGAAACAACTGAAGTGGGTTTTCGTGGTCGCCGTTTCCTGGGCGGCGATGGGAGTGGGCGACCAAGCTTTCTCGCAAGACGTTGCGGCGGTCAAACGGAGGTTGATGA
This sequence comes from Planctomycetota bacterium, assembly GCA_038520195.1. Lineage (GTDB taxonomy): Bacteria > Planctomycetota > Planctomycetia > Pirellulales > Pirellulaceae > Stieleria. The sequence continues at coordinate 2,375 of JBCBLJ010000642.1, read as the reverse complement.
AAGCGGTGCGGCACGATGAACTGACGCTTCATCAGGCGGCGCGGCTGATGGATTTCTTGGAGGAGATGGAACAGGAGAGTCGCGTGCGGCAGCGACGCGAGCACACTGACCATGAGAGGTTCGACCGCGAACGCGCCGAGGCGTTTGAGCATCGAAGAAAGATCGAGATGCGTGAGCACATGGAGCGGGAACAAAGGGAGGAACACCGGCGAAGAGAAATCATGGAGATCGAGCGGCGTGAGGCAATGGAGCATCGTGAAAGAGACGAGATCGAACGGCGTGAGGAATTGGAACGCCGTGAGCGAGAGGCGATGGAACGCCGTGAGAGAGGTGAGGCGGAAGAAATGGAGCGTCGTCGAAGGGCGGAGCGACGCGAAATCGACGAGATGGAGCGAGCAGAGCGCGAAGCACTGGAGCGACGCGAACGCGAGGGTTTGGAACTCCTTGAGCGAGAAGAAATCGAACGACGTGAAAGAGCGGAAATCGAGAGACGCGAACGGGAGGAAGTGAAGCGAATGGATCGCCGGCGAGACGAGGAGGCGCGTCGAAAGGCCGAGGAAGATCGTCGGCTCGACATGCGTCACCGCGATGAATCCGAACCTTGGTTTCGAGGGCGATGGGGACGATGGTCGCAAAACGTCGAGGACGCTTTTCGCGAACGGTTTGAAGAACCCGGCTCGCGATTCCCTGGTGGAGGTTTTCGTCCGCCCACATCGCGTGAAATGCAACGGCCAGCGGACAAAGAGGCAAACGAAGCCCGCGACGAATGATTCTTTGGTTGCTTCGGAAACCCTTATGAGGCCGGGCCGAACGACGGGAATCGAAGCATCCACCGATTAATGGGTTCGTTGAATAACACCTTTCGTGAATTCGGCTCGTATAAACTGCGCCGAATTTGAATCACCGGTCAGAGTACCCCCGATGCGTGAGCGCCCGATGTTCCGTTTCCGATCGCTGTTGCTTGTCGCGCTTGCATTCCTTTTCGCGAGCGACCGTCGCCCGACGTATGCCCAGTTTCATGCCGGGGCCTCCGCCGTGGACATCACGCCGGTCGAGTTTCCGCTCAATATGCCGGGAGGCTTCCGAGCTAACTTGGCTGAAAGCGCGCATGATCCGTTTTACTCCCGAGCCCTCGTGCTGAGCGATGGAAAAACCACGTTGGCGATGTTGGTCGTGGACAACCTCGGGTTGGCGCCCGAGGTGATCGAGGTGATCGAAGAAGCGAAAGCAATCGCTGCCGAGTCGACGGGGATACGAACGGATCGAATGTTGATCGCAAGTACGCACACTCACAGCGGCCCCGACTCCAATGGGCAGTCTGGACCGGCTGCGGCCTACCGAAAGCGATTGGTCAAAGGGATCGCCGATTCGATCAGCAAAGCACATGGCCATCTTCGTCCGGCACGTTTCGGCACCGCATCGTATCCGCTGGCCGAGGAAGTCTTCAATCGACGCTGGTTCCTTAAGCCGGGCAAGATGCCGATCAATCCGTTTGGCGAAATGGACCAGGTGAAGATGAATCCTCCGCGTCGTGCCGATGTCCTCGATCGACCCGCCGGGCCGGTGGACCCCGACGTGACGGTAATTTCGATCCAAGAGGCGAATCAAATGCCGCTCTGTCTGTTCGCCAACTACTCGCTCCACTACGTCGGGGCAACGCCGAGGGGCCAACTCTCCGCCGACTATTTCGGCGAGTTCTCACGATTGATGCCGACGCGGCTTCGCGCCGGAGCCAACTTCGTTGCGATGATGTCCAATGGAACGTCGGGCGACATCAACAACATTCCTTTCGGTGTGACGCGACCGCCCCGCGAGCCGTTCGAGCAGATTCGTGTGGTTGCCCGCAAGGCTGCCGACGCCGCCTGGTTCGCTCATGAAAAGATCGAGCGGCATCGAAGTGAGGTGACGGTCGACATGCGAGAGCGGGAAGTGACGTTGCGATATCGGCGTCCATCGGTCGAACTGGAATGGCGTGCGCGTGAGATCGTTGCGATGTCCGACGATCAAGCGATCAAAGAGCTGCCACGGCTGGCCGTCGACTATGCGAAACGCACCGTTGAAGCGGCCGAACGGAAGGAAGATTCGGTGACGGTGAAACTACAAACTATCCGCATCGGCGACCTGGCGGTTTGTGGCATCCCTTTTGAGACGCTGGTCGAAATTGGTTTGGAAATCAAATCTACCAGCCCGTTTTCGCAGACGATGGTAATCGGTCTGGCGAACGGTCGTTACGGCTATCTGCCGACGCCGAAGCAACATCGCTTGGGCGGTTACGAGACCTGGCTGGGCACCAACTACGTGCAGAAAGATGCGTCGGTCTTGATTGAAAGGGAACTCAAGGGGATGCTCACCGAGTTGGCGGCGAGTCGTTAAAG
>JBCBLJ010000097.1:0-15459 GCA_038520195.1 Planctomycetota bacterium | reverse complement strand
TCGATCGCGTCGCCACGAGCCTGCTCCGGCGACATGAATTCCGGCGTCCCCGAAATCACGCCGGTACGCGTCATCGTTGCGTCATCTACGATCCGAGCGAGTCCGAAATCGGTGATGACCGCCGCCTCCACACCATCGTCCAGCATGATGTTGGAAGGCTTGATGTCGCGATGAACGACGCCCTGTTGGTGAGCTGCAGCGAGGCCAGCGGCAATTTGACTTCCGATGCGAAGGATTTCGGTGATTGAAAACGGGCCTTGCTCGTCGACCCGTTGCTGTAGCGAGCCGCCTTTCAAATACGGCATCACCAGGTATGGCAAATCCGCCGACGTGAGGACGCCGTGAATTGAAACGACATTGGGATGGTGTACCGCCGCCGCAGCCTTCGCCTCACGTTCAAATCTCGTTCTCGCCGCACCGCTGGCCGCCAGAGCGGGATTCATGACTTTCAACGCGACGATACGATCGAGCGATGGGTCCTTCGCCTTCAACACGATCCCCATCGCACCGTGGCCGACCACGCCCTTCACCTCGAAGTTGTCGAGCCTTCCCAGGGACGCCGGCTCGTCGGTCGGCCGCAAGGATTTGACGACTTGCTGAATCGAATCGGGTAAATCGGAACGGCTTGCTTCGGCCGCCTCCGTCTGCTCCCCCGCGAGTGGATTCATCGAAAGGAAGTTTCGCAACTCGCTCAGGAGTTCACTGCCTCCCGCGACCGCCTCGAGATGTTCGCGACAGCTGACGCAGTCATCGAGGTGGTCGAGATACTCCTGCTCATGTGCGGGAGTGAACTCGCCCCTCAAGTACGCGCGTGCGTATTCCGGTTGACAAGCTTTGGTGTTCACTCGAACTGACCCTCCAGCATTGCGACGACCTCAGTCAGTCGTCTGATGATCCTGCTTCGAGCGGCATAGACCGTGCCGATGGACTTGCCGAGTTCTCGAGCCGCGTCTTCCTTCGACAACCCTTGGATTGCCGTCAACTCAAACGCCTTCCAGGTATCCGCCGTAAAGTCGACTCGAACCATTTCGGTGGCCCGGATGAACAGCTCTCGCCTGTATTCCAATTCGATCAACGACTCGCTCTGCTGATTTCTCGCCTCGACTTCCTCGAGCAATTCATCGACAAACGCGCCCGCTTGATCCGCGGGCCGCCGAGTCAGGGCGTTGATGGTTGCGTTCTTGGCAACGCGAAGTAGCCAATGGCGAAACCTGACCTTCGAATCTCGCGGGTTCCATCGTCCGATGGCTCCCGCGATCGACACGAAAACGGTCTGAACGAGATCCGACGCGTCCGCCTCTTGCAGCCCCCGAGACAGGCCAACCCGGTAGACCACCGGCTGATAGAGCTGCACGAACTCCTCCCAGGCTTGCTGATCACTCGGGTCTTGCAGCCGGAGCACCAAACTCGCTCGTGTTTCGGGAATCTCATTCATGATTCGAAGTCGAGAAACAAGCGCGTTTTGTGCGGGTAAATCGGTCCTCAGAAGTGTAAACACGGTGCGCTGGAACTTCTGACAGGAAAATTCTCACCGGCTCTGAGGGAGGTGGCGTCCACCCTTTCGAACCAAGAAAGACGTTGAGCGGTCGCGCGCGATTCAACTGAGCATTGGGTGCGTTTTCCGGTGATCGCGACGTACGACGCGAAAAAACTCGCCGGCGAAGGGGCTCCGCCGCGTCGATTCAGTCGCCCGCGTTTTCGCTGTTTCTCAACTTGTCCAGCAGCACCGCCAACACGATCACGCAGCCAGTGATGATCTGTTTGTTGGCATCCGAAACTCCTAGCTGAGCGAGCCCCGTTTGCAGAACCGCGATAATCAGAACGCCGATGAAGGAACTCAACACGCTGCCCCGCCCTCCCATCAAGCTTGTGCCACCGATCACGCAGGCCGCGATCGCGGAAAGCTCGATTCCAATGGCTGCATTCGGGTCTGCCGACGACAGTCTCGACGTCTGAGCGAGTGCCGCCAATCCGCACATCACTCCGCTAACCGAAAAGACGGCGATCGAGTAAGGAGCGGTGCGAATCCCCGACATGCGGACGGCTTCTTCATTCGTGCCGATCGCGATGCAGTAGCGACCAAAAACCGTTCGCGTCAGTAAAAATTGTCCCGCGAACACGCACGCAACCGCAAGCAAAAACATGGGAGAGACCATCAAGCCGGCCAGTGGTTCGCCAAGCCCTTCGACTGCCGATCCGATGTATTTCGTTTGCGACCCCGTGACGACTTTGGTTGTTCCGCGAGCAATCTCAAGCATCCCCAGCGTGACAATGAAGGACGGAATTCGAAAGCGGATCGAAATGACTCCATTCAACAAACCGCACGACGCTCCGGTCAGCAGGCAAGGCAACAATGCGCCCCAAAGCGGCCACTCATAGTCCACCATCAAGACGCCGAGGACGGCTGACGAAAGCGCAAGGACCGAGCCCACGGAAAGGTCGATTCCAGCCACCACCAAAACGAAGGTCATGCCGACAGCGATGAACGTCAAGTCCGGGATCTGGTTCGCGATGGAAACGAGCGTCCCCATCTGGAAAAAATTCTTGCTCCCCAGGCTAAACGTCGTCACTAAGACCGCGAGAACTCCAAGAAGCCCCGCGTACTGTCGTAGAGCATTGGCTAGTTGCTTCATGCCGCGACTCCTATTTCATGTAGCCCGAGAAAGACGCCTGGGTGATTCGATCGGCGGACCAATCGCCGCGCTCAAACGTTTCGACCAGCCTGCCGTTCGAAAGCACCAAGATGCGATCGCAGACCTCAATGAGTTCGTCGGTGTCGCTGCTGACGACAACCATCCCCTTTCCTTGCTCCGCCAAGGTCCGGAACAGGCCATAGATTCGCCGCCTGGCGGCAACGTCAATTCCGCGTGTCGGTTCATCGAAAAGATAGACTTCCGCGTCACGAACGAGCCATTTCGCAATGGCTACCTTTTGCTGGTTTCCGCCGCTCAGTGTTCCAACGGGCTGTTCGTCGTTTTCGCAGCGAACCTCCATGGATCGGCGTTGAACATCGACTTCGACTTTTTCACTCGCGGCTCGAGCCACCCCCCATCGAGAGAAACGACTCCACATCGACGCAAGTGTCGTGTTTGTGCGAATCGACTTGGTCAGCAAGAGTCCGTTTGCTTTGCGATCCTCGGTCACCATCGCGATCCCCGCTCGCACTGCCTCCGCCGGATGCCGGAACCGTTTTCGTTGACCGCTACCGGCCGCGGCAACGCCGTCGTGCCCCGCCGCACCCATCCGCACGCTGCCGTTGGACGCGACGTCGGCGCCAAAGATCAGTCTCAGCAATTCCGTCCGTCCCGAGCCAACCAGACCGGCGATCCCAAGACACTCGCCACGGTGCACTTCAAACGAAACGTCCTCGATCGGGCCACCGCTGAGCGAATCAACACGAAGCAGCACATCATTTGCAGTCTCGCGCGAATCGTTGCCCGCGATGGACGAAACTGCATCCCCACTCATCAATTCCACCATCCCTTGGGTGGTCAAGTCCTCGGTGTCGTAGGTACCGACGAGTCGACCGTCGCGGAGGATCGACAGACGGTCAGCCAACCGTTTGACTTCGTCGAGGCGATGACTGATGTAAAGGATCCCGACGCCTTGCTGACGCAGTGTTTCGAGCCAGGTGAAGAGTGTTTGTGACTCGGACGCTGTTAGCGCCGCGGTCGGCTCATCCAAAATCAGGACGCGGCATTGGCGATCCAGCGCCCCTGCGATCTCGACCATCTGCTGCGTTCCGACGCCGAGTTCGCCAAGTCGCGTTCCCGGCGGCAAGTCGTTTAAGCCGACTCGGGCGAGAGCGCGTGTCGCGTGCTGGTGCAATTGTCGCCAATCAATCACTCCCGCCGTCGACGGCAACCGCGCCAGCTGCAAGTTCTCCGCCACCGAAAGCGTGGGAATGAGATTCAATTCCTGCTGAACAATCTCGACGCCCGCGCGTTCGGCTGCGCGCTTGTTGCCGGGCGCATACTCCCGTCCATCCAACCGCATGTTTCCGGCCGACGGTGCAACCAGACCCGCAAACGTTCGAACCAACGTGCTTTTACCAGCCCCATTCGCGCCGAGCAGCGCGTGAATCGAGCCGGCCTCGAAGGAAAGGGAGCAACCGTCCAGAACCGTGACGTTGCCGTAACGCTTGGTAAGCCCTTGCGACTGAAGGACTGGATGGTCCGTCAACGTCACTCCTACAGTGACTCCATCGTGATGAGGTCCACTGGCGTTTCAACGTCGGCCGATTCCGAGTCCGGGTTGGCGACCATCTTCAGGGCGGCTTCGATTCCGTAGACGGCCAATTGATCGCCGTGTTGATCCGCCGTCGCGAGGACCTTCCCGTCTCGGATGGCTTGGCGCACAGCCGAGATATTGTCGAAACCAACGATTAGCAACTGGTCGCCTTTTCCAGCGCTTTTGGCTGCCGCAATCGCGCCCAAGGCCATGCTGTCGTTAGCGGCCAGAATTGCCTTGGCCGTTGGATGCTCGCTGAGCATCGAAGAAGCGATCGTATTGGCCTGGCTCATCTCCCATTGGGCGGACTGGCTGTCCGCGATTTCGATGCCGGATGCCTTCAGCGCCTCCTCAAATCCTTCTCGTCGCTGCTGGGCATTGAAGGAAGTGCGAATGCCTTCGAGCACCAAGACCGAGTCCCCTTCGCTCAATTTGCCCGCCAGAAACTCGGCCACCTTGCGTGCCCCTGCCTTGTTATCGGGGCCAACAAACGGGATCGTGATCCCTTCCTTGTCGAGCACATCGGCGTCCAGCCGGTTGTCGATGTTGACGACCGTAACGCCAGCTTTCTTGGCTTTGCGAAGCGCCGGCACCAAGGCCTTCGAATCAGCCGGGGCGATCACGATTGCGTCGACGCCACTCGCGACCATCTCGTCCACCAAGGCGACCTGACGACTCAGATCGCGTTCATCCTTGATTCCGTTGACCACCAACTCGTACTCACTGGCGCGTTCACTTTGATGTGTTTTTGCCCCCTCGGCCATCGTGGAAAAAAACTCGTTGGCCAACGATTTCATGATCAAGGCAACCCGGGGCTTTGCGTTCCCACCGTCACTACTTGAATTCGAGGAACCGACCTCCGAACGATTCGATCCGTTGCAACCTAAAAGGAGGACGGCCGCCAAGAGAAGTGAAGTCCATCGAGTCATCGCGAAACTCCTCGTCAATCGATGTGTCATTGCCTGGGCTCTTGTGTCAGTTCCAATATTTGATGTCGTTCTGCTATGCTCGGTTGGGCCCCTTCACGGGAAGCGGCAAGCGAACCAGCAGCATTCCCAAATCGAATGGCCTCGTGCAAGTCTTGGGTCTCTCCCCATCGAACGGCCAATGCCCCGGCAAAGGCATCACCCGCCGCCGTCGTGTCAACGGCCTGGGTCTCAAAGGCATCGACGATTGAGAATCGCTGACCGTCGAAGAAAGCCGCCCCACTTTCGCCGAGCGTAATCACAACGGAATTTGATCCACGGTCATGCAGCGTCCACGCCGCGGCTTCAATTTCCGCCATCGAGCCGACCCTCGATTCGGCGAGCGCCGCACACTCGTTAGCGTTCGGACAAATCAAGTCGACTTGATAAAGGCCCGTTGGCATGTGGGACGGAACTGGCGCGGGGTCGAGTACGACTCGAGTTCCCGTCTCTCGCGCGATCGTGATCGCAGACAGTCCCGCGTCGATCGGAATTTCTAGTTGCAGCAACAGGACATCTGCGTTTCGGATTGCGTCCGCGGCGAGCCGCACATCGTCCGGCGTCACCTTCGCATTTGCGCCTGGAACGACCACGATCTGGTTTTCGCCATCGTCGGCGACGACGATCATCGCCGTGCCACTGGGCGTGTTCTCGCACGCGCGCAATAACTGACAGTCAACGCGGTTGGAGAGCAGGTTGTCTCGCAATCGCTCCGCAAAGGCATCGTCGCCGAGGGAACCGATCATCGTGACGTCGGCTCCGGCACGGGCGGCCGCCACAGCTTGGTTCGCCCCCTTTCCGCCTGGAATCTCAGAGAACGAATCGGCGATGAGCGTCTCGCCGGGGCCTGGAAGTTTTGCGCAGCGCGCGACCAAATCCATGTTGATCGAACCCAACACCGCAACTCTCGGGACCGTCTGGCTCAATCTACTTCTCCGCCGGGAGGGTCGGAGGCTGACTCGATAGTTGGACCAGCGCTTCGGTCGTCTTGATCTTCATGTCATCCGACACAATCAGGTAACGATCGCGTCCATCCCCTTTGGGCGCGAATGAAGTCAGTCCATCATCGGCGACGCTGACTTCGCCCGTCGGCGAGAGATCAAAGTACCCGCGCTCGGGCCGCACCGCATAAAGCACGGACGTGAGATCCCAGGTCGGTCGATTGTGCGGAGGTGGATTGTAGAGCGTGTAGGCTTCCGCCAGTGGGTGATGCGCAACGTAGCCGTAGTCCTGAAGGATGCTTTGATGAGGGTACGTCAACGACTTGCCGATCTCGAAACCGCTCCAAACGATTGCCGTCGGCCAGTCCTTCACCAGTGCTTTTGCCGCGGGGATATCTTTGATGACGTTGTACTCGCGGTGGTCGTAGAGGTCACCTCGTTCATTGCGGATCTGCGTGAAAGCACCGGCCATGATCGATAAGAGTCGAACTTTCTGCCGGACCAACTCCATGCCACTGAGTTTCGAGTGGCCATCGCTCGGCGAACGGAGAAGACCGGCGAGATTCGTGGAGAACCCGACTTGGGCGATGACAACCGAACCATCCTCGGCGGTGGCGAGCGTTTTGCGCAACACGTCCACCGCGTCGGGCGCCTCTTTGCCGGAACGCAAATCGTGCGGATAGCGTAGCTGGCCGTCCTCCCGCGCTTTGGCGAGACCGTTGTACTTGCCAGCCGCGGGCGTCACACCGCTGCGACAAACACCGATTGGGACGTCACCGCGGCCATAAAAGGTGTTCACGGCGTCAGCGAAAGACGCCGCATCCTCATGATCTTTCGTAATCGTAACCGCCAGTAGTTCGCACTCACCTCGCGACTGCAACGAGTGGATCATGCCCAACGCCAGCACATCGTCACAGTCGTTGCCAAGATCGGTATCAAAAATCAGCGGCACCGATCGCGACGTCGCTTCGGTACCAGGCTCTTGAGCCGCGAGCCGAAGTGATGCGACGAAAAGCGTGGAACCCAAGACGACGCCGATTAGCAATGTTCGGAAAGTCGGATTGCGAGGAGACAGGGTGCTCATGGTCTTACCGTACGATGAATCGACGTCAGTGATGGAATGTAAACCGATTTTGACGAAGTCTGCTCCGGACTCTCGATCGGGAGCACTTCCACCACGGTGAAAACAGAATTGTAAACGATTCGCGCTTCGGGATCGGGTCCCGACCGTTTGACGGTGAAGTGCCCCGCCGCCGAGCCCGATCCGAGTCGGCCGTCAACCAACAAGCAATGACGGCGGAACAGCACGATTCCGCCGATTCATTTGTCGTAACACGCGTGAAACGAAAACGCGACCTCGCGGAGTGGTCCACCGATCGCCATTCCGAATTAGAGTAGCGAGCGCAAGGCACGGTCGCGTCTGTCGCAACCGTTCAATTCACGGTTCCAACGATGAGGAACGCCGGATGATCTCAGTACGAAAGCGATTCCTCGAAGAAGTGCGTCAAGCGTTACTGCCTACCGCGATTTTCCTTGCGGTACTCTCAAGTCATTTCGCGACCGCCCAAGATGGTAAGCCTCCGTTGATCTTGGACGCGGACACGGCGAACGAGATCGACGACATGTATGCCATTGTCCGAATGCTCAATCAGGACAAGTACCAAGTTTTGGCGTTATCCTCGGCTCAGTGGATTCATTACCGCGGCGAGCCCGACTCTGTCGGCGCAAGCCAAAGAATCAACGAACGACTGATCGAGCTTCTTGATAAGACGTCGTTGCCGACTCCAAAGGGTGCCGCCGAGCCAATGGGCAAGCCTTGGGGTGGATCGGACCCGAAAGACTCGCCGGCCGCCCGGGCGATCATTCGTGCCGCTCGAGCGGCGAGCCCCGAGCGTAAATTAATCGTCATGTGTTTGGGGGCCTCGACGAATTTGGCATCGGCCATTGCGATGGAGCCGACCATCGCAAAGAACATCGAGGCTCGTCTTCTTGGCTTTCAATATGATTGGTCAACCGGAGTTTGGAACAAATCGGAATTCAACATCCGCCGCGATCTGAATGCCGCCGACTACTTGCTCAACTGCAAGGACCTGGAACTGCACATCATGCCAATCTCCGTTGCCCGTCAGCTGACATTCTCCCGGGACCCCACATTCAAGAAACATCAAAAGCTCGGCGCCTTGGGCAACTACCTCACGCAAAAATGGAAAGCGAGGTTCGCAGATTCCGAAACCTGGATCATGTGGGATCTGGCTCTCGTGCAAGCGCTCATCCGGCCACACCAGGCCACTTTCGCAAAGGTCGTCACCCCACCAGAGAACGTGCAGCGAGATGTCTGGATGTACAAGAGCATCGATGCCAAAGCGATGAAAGCTGACTATTGGGACGTCGTTCTCACGAGCGACCAAGCCACAAAGTGAGGCCGTGGGCGGCGATCCAATTCGACCAACCCATTTGGCGTTTGCTTTATCGGTCGCGGCTCCCCGTGGCTGGTCCCCACTTGCGATTCCCACTGCTCAAACGCCACAGCCGTAGGTGACTTTCGAAAAAGGGGCGGCAGGATTCAGGCCGGCGCGAACTATAGCATCATGGATGTTGACTCTGACCAGTCCAGGATAAATCGATGGGTTTAGCGAGCGGCCGACCGATAGCGTTTTGCGTCCTGCTCACGTTGGCCGTGTTCGGTTGCGCGGGGCCAATCCAGGCTGACGAGAGTATTGAGAGTCACTCGCTCCCGCCGCGATCGATCAGCAAGTTTCTTCAAGAGCACTGTTTGACCTGTCATGGCGACGACGAGCCCGAGGCCGGGCTGAGCTTGAGCGGGCTTTCCTTTGACCTCGATCCGGCGCGAGCGTTTGAGAGTTGGCGTCGCGTTCACGATCGCGTTCAGGCCGGGGAAATGCCCCCCGAATCGAACCTAAGTGGAAACAAGACCGACGCTTTCTTAAGCAGCCTTCATCAACGCTTGACCGAATCCGATTCGCGCGACATCGCCGCTCGAGGCAGGGTCCGAGGCCGACGCCTAACCCGGACTGAATACGAGCGGACCGTTCATTCGTTGCTTGGAATTGATCTTCCGCTGCGAGATCAGTTGCCTGAAGACGTGGCCGCGCACGGCTTTGAAACCGTTGCCCGGGGTCAACAGCTTTCGCAGCACTTGTTGTCGCGTTATCTGGATGTCGCCGACCGAGCGTTGGCCGAGGCCTTTGATCGTGCCCTCAATGGGGATGTCACTTACTCCGCGGAATTCTCTCCCAGGCGTTTGTCACAGGGAATCGGGAGGCGGAACTACCGCGGGCCAGAGTCTCGAGATGGGGAAAGTATCTCGTGGCCAATTTATCTAGCCTTCTACGGGAGAATGCGTTCGATCCGAGTGCCGAAAGACGGCTGGTATCGAATCACACTGCGAGACGTTCGCGCGGTCAATCCGGTCAACGGCGGAACGGTCTGGGGAACCTTGCGATCGGGCGCCGGCGCCTCCAGTCAACCGATTCTTTACGACGTCGGCATTGTCGAAGCGACCGAGACGCCACGTGACCTTGAATTCAAGGCTTGGATTCGACGAGGACACTTGCTGGAGTTGAAACCGAACGATCGAACCCTGCGGCGGGCACCCAACCAAAGCGGGCGACCGGACACGATCGCGTACCACAAGCGAAACGAAGATCATGGCTATTCGGGAATCGCTCATCGTGGGATCCGTCTCGAACGCATCTATCCAAACGCCGATCGTGACCAGGTCATCGAGAACCTGTTCGGTGACGCGAAAGAGACAGACTGGGCGTCTGATGCAACGGGCACGCTCAACCGATTGGTCACTCGTTTCGCGTCGAGGGCATTTCGCCGCCCCGTCACTTCCGATCAAGTGACGGACTATCAGCGGATCGGTCTCGATGTCCTCGCCGAGAGCGGGTCATTCGTCGAAGCCCTTAAGGCCGCGTACAGCACGGTTCTGTGTTCCCCAAGGACGCTGACGTTTGTTGAACCACCGGGTCCGCTTGGCGATCACGCCATCGCTTCGCGACTCAGTTCTGCGTTGTGGACGGACATGCCCGACGAAACCCTGTTGCGGTTGGCCGACGAAGGAAAGCTACGACGCGCCGAGATCCTTGAGACGCAGATTAATCGAATGCTCGACGATCCGCGGTCGGAACAATTCGTCGAGAGCTTTACCGATCAGTGGCTTCATCTGAACCAAATCGACTTTACGACGCCTGACAGCAAGCAGTTTCGCACCTTCGATCCGGTGGTTCAGGAATCGATGCTGCGAGAGACTCGCGCCTACATCACAAAGCTGATCGAGCAAGATTTGAGCGTCGCCCACTTTGTCGATTCCGATTTCGCCTGCCTCAATGAACGACTGCTACGGCACTACCGGATCGCCGACGACGTCTCGGGTTGGCAGCCTGGCAAGGGCATCCAGACGGTTGCCCTCTCGCCAACCAGTCAGCGCGGTGGCTTAGTGACCCAGGGCGCCATCCTGAAAGTCACCGCCGATGGGACCACGACATCTCCGGTGGTACGTGGCGTGTTTGTCAACGAAAGAATTCTCGGAGTGCGGATTCCGGCGCCGCCACCTGGGATCCCTGCGGTTGAACCGGATGTGCGTGGCGCAACATCCATCCGCGACCAATTGGCAAAGCACCGCGCCGATGAGTCCTGCAATGCTTGCCATCGGACAATCGACCCGCCAGGACTCGCCCTGGAGAGCTTTGATCCGGTGGGAGTGTGGCGTAATCGATACGGAATCGGTGGCAGGGGCGTCGCGATCGATCCCTCGGGAACGACCGCCGAGGGGCGCGCTTTCGACGGAGCGTCGTCATGGCAAAAACTGTACGTGAACCAACCACAGTTGATCGCCCGCGGGTTTGCCGAACAGTTTCTAACCTACGCCACCGGTGCACCGATCCGCTACAGCGAAGAACCGGCAATCGATCGTATCGTTTCCGATTCGCAGGCATCCGGATATGGAATGCGGACGTTGATACGCCTCGCATTGACCAACGATCTGTTTCTGACGAAGTGATCGACATTCCCTCTTTGACCGACGAGAACGAATCATGCCAAACGACTCATTGGGCCTCCCAAAGATGTTGTCGCGTCGTCCGCAGCTGGCGCGGCGGAGTCTCCTGTCTCGAAGGACGGTGCTGCGAGGCGCGGGTGTTTCAATTTGCCTGCCGCTGCTGGACGCGATGAAACCTGCGTTGGCGTCGAGCACCCAAACAGTCCATGCGAAACGGTTTGTTGGCGTCAGCCTCGCACTCGGCCTGCACAACCCCAACCTGGTGCCGGAAACCACCGGCCGAGACTACAAGCCGTCGCGCTACCTTCAAGGCCTGGATGATTTGCGAAACGACTTCACCGTCGTCTCCGGCACCTCGCACCCGGGCGTTTCTGGCGGACACTCCGCCGAAGGCAGCATCTTCTCGGCCTGTCCCAACGCACGCGGGTCGGCGTCGCGGAACACGATTTCGTTGGACCAACTGATGGCCAAACATCTGGGTGACGAAACGCGTTTCCCATCCTTGGTCCTCAATACGAGATCGCAGACCAGCCCATCGTACACCCAGAACGGCTCGATGATCCCGGCTGAGAACAACGCGATGCGCCTCTTCACGACGCTGTTTGTGGATGACACGCCGGCGGAACGCGAGCGACAGGCTCAGCTGATTCGACGCGGCCGCAGCATCATGGACGTGGTCGGCGAAGAAGCCAAGCGACTCCAGCGACAAGTGGGAGCGGGGGATCGTGACAAGCTTGACGATTGGTTCTCGAGCGTTCGTGAACTCGAGCAGCGAATGGTTGCCAATGAGGCTTGGACACACCGCCCAAAACCTGAGGCTGACGCCCCGCCCACCCAGCCTTTACCCCGCGACACGGTGGGCATCGCGGGCACATTCCTCGACATCGTACGGATGGCACTGCGAACCGACTCGACGCGATTTGTCACGCTACACATCCCAGGCGACTACCACGGCCTTAGCCATCACGGAATGGATGGTGGCACACTCGGCCAACTCGCATCGATTGAACTCGGGATGATCAATCAATGGGCTCGTTTCTTGCGAACGTTAAAGTCCGATGGGTTGCTCGATGAGACGATGGTTGTGTTGACCTCGAATCTGGGAAACGCGTCAAGTCACGACACGAAGAACATGCCCGTCCTGTTTGCCGGAGGTGGTTTCCGACACGGCCAACACCTCGCGTTTGATCAACAGAACAACTACCCGCTACCCAATCTGTTCGTCAGCGCGCTTCAGCAACTGGGGCTTGAACTGGATTCCTTCGCCACCAGCACCGGCACCATGACGGGCCTCCGAGCGTCGTGAGTTCTAGACGACCGAAAGCGGACAAAGATGATGCACGCCTCGCTCTCCTCAGCGAAGCAGGTGAAGAACAAAGAAACACGAGCGCCCACGAATACTTCCTGAGTAAGCACAATGAAAAATCGCGTTCTTCTGCAGTGGGTGACCGTCAGCTTCCTCCTGGCAGGCGGCGAAGTCATGGCGGATCCTCCCAGCGCCACCATGCTCAATCGTGGAGAAGTCCTCTTTGAAAAACACTTCGAAAGCGAGGACGACATCGATGGCGTCATGGACCTGCGAAAGCACACCAAGGGAACGGTCAAGAATGGGGTCATGGTGATCCTCCCTCCGTCCGTTCATGGCGAGGCACCCAAAGGCGCCAAGTACGGCAAAGAGGAATTCGTTCGGTCCCATTTCAAGCTCGGCGAACGTGATTACGTTTTCTCGTTTCGTGTGAGGTTCTTGGAACTCGATCGGGATGTGGGAGAACAAATCTGTTTCATCGACCTTGGGCATCGGTGGATCCGTCTCGAAATGACCCCCGAAGGCTCACAACTCGTGTTTCAAAACTACATCTTGGGACAACGGGGACGCAAACAAGTCGTGGTCGAAAACAATTCGCTGAAACTCAAGTATGGGCAGTGGTACGAGGGGACCATCGAGATTCTTGGCGACGAGACACTCTTCAACGTCAACGGGACGATATTCCACATCAAAGATGACTTGGTTGCAAAGAAGCGAGAGACTGTGCTCGCCCAGAGATTCTGCCTCGACCTCCGAGGTGTTGGCTATCATTTGGATTACGCGGCGGCCTGGAAACCAAACGGCTTTCAGAAATCCTGGGAAGAAAAGCGAACGGAACTGCCTTAGCCGCGGTTGAACAGCGCGTTTCCCATTGATCCCATCTCCCAAGACCCATGAACAGACGAAACGATTCGAGACTCTTCTGCTTTGCGTGCGCGATACTCGTCGCGTGTCTCCCAGCGAGCAGAACAAACGCCGCCGAAGAGAAACGCCCCAACATTCTGGTGATCCTCACCGATGACCAACGTTACGACGCCATGGGGTTTATGGGGCATCCATTCCTTGAAACTCCTCATCTCGATCGCATCGCCAGGGAGGGCGTGCACCTTAAGAATGCTTGCGTCACGACGTCACTTTGCTCTCCAAGCCGGGCCTCGATCCTGACCGGGCTTTATGCTCACAACCACCGGGTGGTCGACAACTACAATCCGATCCCCGCAGGACTCCGCTACTTTCCCGAGTATCTCCAGGAAGCCGGTTATGAAACCGCCTTTATTGGGAAATGGCACATGGGTGGGATGATCGATCACGTTCAGCCTGGGTTTGATCACTGGATCAGTTTCAAGGGGCAGGGTGTTTACTTCGGAGACCCCGAAGAAGCCAAGGTGAAGGGACGCTATGTTCCTCAGGTGAATCGAGACGGATTCAACGTCAACGGAAAACGGATTCCGCAAAAAGGCTATGTCACCGATATCCTCGACCGATTCAGCCGGGATTGGCTGGAGGGTCGAACCGGGGAAAAGCCATGGATGCTGTATCTGTCACACAAAGCCGTTCACGCCGATTTTCTCCCAGCAAACCGACACGCCTATTCCTACCAAGAGGCTGCGTTCGAGCGTCCCAAGAGTTGGTTTGAAAGTCCTGCGGAATTCACCGATGTGCCGCGTTGGGTGCAGCATCAACGGAACAGCCGGCACGGTGTCGAATTCGCGTACTACACCAACCTGAACATCGAAACCTATTACAAGCGATACTGTGAAACGATCCGTGCAATTGATGAGAGCACCGGTCGAATCATGAGTTTGCTGGAATCCCGCGGTGAGTTGGACAACACGTTGATCCTGTACCTGGGAGACAACGGCTTTCTCTTCGGAGAACACGGGCTGATTGATAAACGCTGTGCGTACGAGGCCTCCATCCGGATCCCGATGTTAATGCGCTGCCCCAAAAAGTTTGCCGGCGGACAAACGATCGACGAAGTGGTCGCCAATATCGATGTCGCGCCAACGTTGCTCGACGCCGCGGGGATCGATCCACCGAAGCACATGGATGGCGAGTCCTTCCTTCCGCTTCTACAAGGCAAAGAGACTCCCTGGCGTGACTACCTGTTGTACGAGTATTACTGGGAGCGGAATTATCCGCAGACGCCGACGATGCATGCGCTTTGCGGAAAACGATACAAGTACATCCGCTATCACGGGATATGGGATACGGACGAACTCTTTGACCTGGAGAAGGACCCCGGTGAAAAGCGCAACCTCATCAATGATCCGGATCATCAGGAACTGATCTCGCAACTCAACAAGAAACTGTTTGAGGTGTTGCGTGAGACGAAAGGAACGGAAATGCCTCTCTTGGAGGACCGTGGAACCAAGTTCCTGCACCGCAAGGAAAGAGGAACCCGTGGCACTGATTTTCCAAGCTGGTTTTACCGGAAGCCCGAGGCTTCGTGGCAACCTACTCCTTCACCAAAATAGGGTTTCGCCGCACTGCGGAACTCCTCCTTCGTTGAGCACGAGTAGGATTGGCGTGAAACTTATCTCGAACGAACTTTTTCCCTCAAGTCTCATACGCAACCTGACACGAGAGTGGCGCGGTCGAGTTAGTCTTTTGGAATCGCTCGAGCAAGTTTCGCCAACAAGTGCTTCGAAACGCCAACCCATGGTGAATACCAGGTCAGTTCACTTTGGCTCAGAGCATGTGCACGAGCGATTGTCGAAACCGATCAGCTGGCATCTTCAGACTCCATCCCGCCGATGATCAAAGGTTCACTGTTGACGGAACTCAGTCGGCGTTGGGTTGCTTAACAGAGGCTTGGCCCGTACCATCGGGGGGAAGGAGATATTTCGGGGTCTTCCTGTGGTTTTTGCCCCAGACGGAGATAGTTCGTACTCTTCCTTCACATAATTACTTGTTCGCGTTTGTAACCGACACGTGATCGCACCGCTCCTCCTTCGTGTTGCTTCGTGACCTTCGTGGTTCAACACTTCAAGC
>JBCBLJ010000169.1:0-12323 GCA_038520195.1 Planctomycetota bacterium | reverse complement strand
GCGAGCTGAGTTGCCACGGCCGATCGATCGCGCGAAGCGCCCCTTCCGAGCCAAGGCGGTTTCACGAGGTGCCGGTTTCACGGGGTGGCGGTTCAGTCGCTGCTGTGGAGTCGCAATAATAGTCGTGCACGGTGACTGAGACCAACTCGGCACCTGTTTGACACCGCACGATCTGGAGTCGCCACACATTGACCGGCCTTCGCATCGAAAAACGACGACGAATCGCAAGAAAGCGCGCTCGCCGACGCGACACACTGCGAGGGTTGTTGTCGGCGTTTCTGCTCGCCATTTTGCTTGCCACCGGATGTTCAGATCCCGAGAACGAGGTTGCCAGCGGTCCGGACGCTGCACCGCCGTCAGAATCCACACGCGGCTCTGATGAGATCGAGTCCGCCGTGGAGCTCTACAACCGAGGTGAACTCGAGCCTGCGCTGGCGGCTGCGGAACGCTACTTGATCGCTCACCCGACGGATGCGACCGCTTTGACGCTAGTGGTTCAAATTCAAAACGATCAGGGCGACAAGCTGGCCGCCGCCCAGGCCGCCGAGGCGTTGGCGGTTGCGATGCCCACTGACTCAAGCAAGATTCTTGTTCGCGCCCACTACTGGTATATCGAAACCAAACAGTTTACGGACGCTGAGCGAGTGCTCCGCGCCGTTGTCGCGGATGACCCGATGTTTGTCGAAGCCCAACGCTCTCTCGCGGGTCTGCTTTGCGCTCAGGGCCGGCGGAGCGAGTCGGTGGCACCACTCAAGCAGCTCATCCGACTCCGTGTCGCGCAGCCAAACGAGTTGCTCGCGCTCATCGACGTGAAGTCTCCTTTTCAGGTCGTCTCCTACGAGCCCTACTACGACAAAGACGACGGTAGCTTGTTCAACCTCGGCGACGCGTTGAAAGCCTACGCCATCGACAACCAACCCGACGTTGCGCTCAAGACGCTTGAGACCGTGGTCGCCGAGCACCCCGATTGCGCGCCCGCGATAGCGCTTCAGGGACGCATTCTGATCGAGTGTGGTCGTCGGGATGACTTCGACCAATGGCTCCTCGAATGCCCACCAGAAGTCGCGGATCATGCAGATTACTGGAGTGCGGTTGGTCTCGCCAAGCAACTTCAAAGCGACCTTCCCACCGCGACGGCTGCCTATGCCAAGGCGATCACACTTGACCCAACCGATCGAAACTCACTGCGAGGGTTGGCGGAGTGCTTCGAAGCGAATCGCCAGAGCGAACCGGCTCAACAAGTCCGTGAACGACTAGTGGTCCTCGAGAGAGTCTTTCGCATCGCAAACGAAGCAAATGCCAAGCAGTGTGAGGAGATCGCGACACTGCTCCAGTCTTTGACCCGCCCGCTGGAGTCGACCGGATGGCTGATGCGGGCGATGGCATTGGAAGGCAAGCTGCCGACACAACAGCGTGCGTTTCACGAACGCATGAAGAAGATCACCGCGTGGGAAAGTAGTCACCCGATGGAAGCCCGGCAAAACCACTGGTTGACCAATTCGGTCGGCCTGAAGGTGAGTGATCTGCCGATTGCTTCGGCGGGGGATTCGTCGGTTCGATCATTTCCGGCGAACAGTCAGAACGCCGCCGTCGAGTCGCGAGTCCGGTTCGTTGAGCGAACCGCAGAAGTCGGACTTGCCGTTGAGGGACCCGCCGTCGTTTCGAATGATAAACGTCACGTGCCGTTCCTCTACCAGACAACGGGTGCGGGCGTTGCGATGTTCGATTTCGACCGCGATGGCAACGCGGACTTCTACGAAACCCGTTGTCTCACGCGGCCGCTGCAAGAAGACTCCGCGTCCTCGAACCGACTCTACCGCCAAGTCGCCCCAACGCGTTTTGTCGACGCAGCGACTTGGGCAGGTGTGGGCGACCAGGGATTTGGGCAGGGCGTCACCAGTGGTGACCTCAACCAGGACGGTTTTCCCGACTTGCTGGTCGCCAATTTTGGAACGAACCGACTTTACCTCAATCAGGGTGATGGAAGCTTTCAGCTCGCCGACTCGATTGAATTTGATCCCGAGAGCTGGACAACATCCGTCGCCATCGCCGATCTAACGGGTGATGGTTTGCCTGAGATCGCTGAGGTCAACTACATCGACGATCCCGCCGCTCCGACCCGTCCCTGTCCTTTGGGTACGAGTTGCACACCTCAGCAGATGATTCCCGCCGAGGACTACTTTTACCTCGCACGGCCGGATGGATCGTTTGAGCCGATCAAAAAGTCCGTCGAGACGCAGACGGCGAGTTACGGAATGGGGCTGGTTGTCGCGGATTTCAGTGGTGACGGTGCGAACGAAGTCTTTGTTGGCAACGATGCGGAGTACAACCAGTTTTGGAAATGGAACGCAGAAAACGGCACGCTCGTCGAATCGGCACTCGCGCGGGGGTGCGCGGTCGGTCGTAACGGAAACAGTCAGGCGTGCATGGGAATCGCGAGTGGCGACTTCGATCAAGACGGACAACTCGATTTGTATGTCACCAACTTCCTGCAGGAACCGGCGAACCTGTTCGTACAAACAACGTCGGGATTGTTCTCTGATGAGGCGCTGAGGTACGGCTTGTTCGAGGCGTCCCACTCAATGCTCGGCTTTGGAACTCAAGCCTGTGATTTCAACCACGACGGTCACTTGGATCTGCTGACCTTGAACGGCCATGTTTACGGTGACCCAAGTGGAAGTGTGCCGTTTCGAATGCGACCGCAGCTGTTCTCCGGCCGGACCGATGGGTTTCGCGTCCTCGAACGAGATCAAGCCGGGGCGTACTTCGGTCAGGTGGCACTCGGTCGGTCGTTGGCGGTGTTCGACTGGGGACACGATGGGGACATGGATATCGTCGCCACGCACCTCGATCGGCCGCTCGCGATTCTCGAGAATGTGACCGAATCAAATGGCCATTGGGTGCAGATCGAACTGATCGGGACTCGATCCGAACGTGACGCGATCGGAGCGAGAATCACGGTCAGCTGTGGCGAGCGAAAATTCCACGCATGGAGAACTGCCGGTGACGGCTATCTCAGTCGCAACGAAGCGGTCGTCCATGTCGGCCTCGGCGACGAGGATCGTATCGATGAGTTGACCATTCGTTGGTCAAGTGGCGTCGACCAGC
Source organism: Planctomycetota bacterium (assembly GCA_038520195.1). Classification (GTDB taxonomy): domain Bacteria; phylum Planctomycetota; class Planctomycetia; order Pirellulales; family Pirellulaceae; genus Stieleria. Next base: position 9,215 of record JBCBLJ010000169.1, on the reverse strand, counting down.
GGTTTGCCGGGTTCAAATCGGGGAAACGCTATCGCGTCGTCGAGGGCGATGATCGAATGGAAGTCATCTGGTGAGTCGGAATCGATCTCGATCCCACTCACATGATCACACCTCTATCGGGCGCTAGGTGAGTCGCACGTTACTCTCCAGTACGTATTGTCGAGGCTCCAGTCGCACGACGCGATCATTCGATTGAAAGTCGACGCGAATCTGACCGAGCCGCACGCCGAAACAGCCGACCTGATGAACCATGGTCGCTGTTTTCTCGGGGTCCTCAATGATGTCCGGCGTGTCCATGAACGTGTGCGTGTGACCGCCGAGGATCAGGTCGATGCCGGCCACTTCGGCCGCCAAGTTGATGTCGCCCACTTTGTCGTTTCGATACCGGTGTCCCAAATGAGAGAGACAAACGATGAAATGACAACCTTCGCCGCGGAGTCGGTCCACCATTTTTCGGGCTACGAGAATCGGATCCTGATACGAGATGCCGCCGTGCGCCGATTCGAGTACCAAGCCATCGAATGCCACGCCCAATCCGAAGATGCCGACCTTGAAGTCGCCGTACAAACGCGTCGTGTAGGGTTTGACGTGTTTTGCCAAGGGCGACTGGTCCATCTCATAGTTCGCACAGACAAACTCAAAACCCGCATGCGGCATCTGCTTGACCAGCCCATCGACGCCGTTGTCGAACTCATGATTTCCGAGTGTGGCGACGTCGTATCCCATCGCCGTCATGACCTTGAACTCGAGTTCGCCTCCAAACAGATTGAAATACGGTGTGCCCTGAAACATGTCTCCGCTATCGAGCAACAGCACATTTTTGTGCCGACGGCGGATCTGCTTGATCAGATCAGCTCGTCTCGCCGCTCCCCCCAAACCCGCGTTCCTCGAGTAGACACTTGAAAGCGGATCAAGATGCGAATGCGTATCGTTGGTGTGGAGAATCAAGAGCGATGTTTCCGACGTGCCCATAGCCGCCTCGCCTTGATTTTGGGTCGGATGACCCGAGGCGACTCCCATTGCCGCTGTCGCGGCTACGGAACTCAAAAATCCCCGTCGTTTCATCGATTCAGTTCTCATCGTTTTGGACATAGGAAACTCTGCCGTCCGTTACCGGCTCAATGGATTTGAGTTCACGGATGCGGTCGATCATCACGTCGCGCAAGAACGGCTCGCCATCGAGCCGTTCGGAAGCGTCCTGGAGAGCCGCGAACTCGCCGCCGATCCCAGCCAGGTAATCGAGGGTCGCCAATTTATAGGTTGCCTCGCGATCCAACGGTGCGCTACCGATTCGGACGTTTACCGCCGTCGCGGCGTCATCGTTTTCACCGCTGGTATCTCTCTGGATTTGGTAGGTGATCCCCGACATCGGTTCGCCCTGCTGAGCGACGAGCGCTTCGAGCAGTGATTCGACCTGACTTCCCCGTAATGTCAAAACGACGATTCGATTGTCGAAGGGCACCAGTTGGTAGATGTCGGCGACGGTGATCGTGCCGGCGGGCAACTGAGGCAACCGAATGCCGCCTCGATTCATCACCGCAAGATCGGTTTCAGAGTCGATCTTTGTCCTCGCGTGATGCAGAATCGAATCGGCGATGAAATGTCCGAGCGGGCTTTCGGGTCGACCCCGCTCAAGCACGGCCTCAGCGACGCCGATCTCTTCCTGCATCGCCGCCTGCAGCTTCTCGCGATAGGGTGCAATCAACGCCTCGACGGATGTGTCATCGGTAAGTTCGTCATCGACGACCAACCACTCGCCCGCGATCTCATCGGCCGCGGCCTCCGAGCCCGGTTTGTGCGGCTCCGCCTCGTCGTCGCCGCTGGTGAGTTTCCGCTCGCGCTGGGATTCCGCGATCGCTTGCGATGCGGTCTCGGCGGCTGGCTCACGGCAACCGACCGCAAGCAGCAACGCGAGCGCGAAAAGAAGGACGCGGTCCAATCGCGTATTCACAAAGAGACCTCGATGGAAGAAGTAGGGCGAGTGAGTTCGGTTTGAAAGAATTGTCTTCATGGGCTCGCGCGGCGGTCTTGTGAGCGCGGGACCGTTATGTTGACCATTTGACAACACAAACGCGGTCCTCAGGAATGCATTTTTCGGCCAATGACCAGCAGTGAACTTCCGAAGGGAAGATGAAGCCACCTTGTTGCGGCTCGTTCGGCCTTGGAGAGCGTTCGAAGGAGCTGGTTGACTGGCGGCGACGGCAATTCCGCAGGCTTGGGTTCGCCCTGGATGAGCGTTTCTTTGAGACGTACGAGTAGCTTGGCGAAGACGACCCAGTGAAAAAAGTACTCGCAGCGGTCGATGTGCATGCCCGCGGCTTCGGCGACGGAGCGGAATGTCCGCTTGGTGTAGCGGGTTCGATGATGGTTGATGTCATCATGTCGGGTCCAGAGCGTGTTGAACGCTGGGACGGTGATGATCGCGAGCCCGTCTCTGCCGAGCAGACTGAGCGCGTGACGGAGACAAGCTTCCGGCTCGTCGAGGTGCTCCAAAACGTCAAGCATCAACACGAGTGAGAGCGGATCGTCCACTTGATACGACTCATCGAAGGGTCCGACTTGGATGCGATCACGGTGCGGCCCGTCCTCGGAGACGATTGACTCGTCGACTTCGACGCCCCACGTCTTCCCGTACTGAGAGAGCCTGTCAAAGAACAGCCCGTCACCGCAACCGATGTCAAGCATTCGAAGGTCTGTCCGGCCTGCGGCGAACTGATCGACCAAAGGCAAGATCACCGATTCGCGGCTCCGCCACCACCAGTGTTGTTCGTAGAGTTGCCGATAGCGGCTGGCATAGTCGGACTGCATCGTGTGGCCAGCCTAAGTGAGTTGTGCGAGCATGGCGGTTGCCAAACCCAACACCAGGAAAAATCCGCACATGTCCGTGACTGTCGTGAGCAGTGGTCCGCTCGCGACGGCGGGGTCGACACCGAACCGCTTGAGCACCAAGGGGATCGTGCCGCCGATCGAGACCGCCACGATCGTGTTCACGAACAATGCGACGCCGACCACGAGGCCAAGATACGGATTGCCATTGAACACGGTTGCGACCACCGCAACCAGGAACGCTAGGACCGTCCCGTTGATCAAACCCACCGAAACCTCCTGCCACCAGACTCGCAGGACTTCGGTCGGGCGAATCAAGCCTAACGATAACTCACGCATGCTGACGGCGACGGCTTGATTGCCGCTACATCCGCTCATGTCACTGATGATCGGTAGGAAAACAGCCAGCGCGATCACTTCCTGGAGAGTTTCTTGGTACATCGCGACGACACTCGCCGCGCCGACGTTGAGCACGATGTTGACGCTCAGCCAACTAAGGCGCCTTCGCGATCGCGTCCAAAGCGGCATCGTTCGAAGTTCTTCGCCGCCGACGATTCCTTGGCTCTTCAAGTAGTCGTTTTCGATGCTGCGGCTCGACTGATGATTGACGGCCTCTCGCTCAAGAACACCCAGCACTCGGCCGCGACTATCCAGGACCGGCACCGCCAGGAAGGGGTGCCGTTCAAAAAGCTCCTCGAGTTCAGCGAGTTCAGCGCGATCGGAAACCGAAACCGGATCGGACACCATGACATCTGAAACCGGGGCAGACCTTTGAGCGAACAGAAGGCTCTGCATTCGCAGCACACCGACCAATCGTCCCGCGTCGTCGCAAACATATCCGTAGCGAATCTCGATCGCGTCGTGGCGATCGTGATCACGGCTGAGCTGTTCGATCACCTCCGCGACGCTCAGACGGTTGGAGTAACTGAGGAATTCCGAGAGCATCAATCCGCCGGCGACATCATCGGGATACGCCGCCAGTTCACGAACGGCGGCTGCCTCGGACGCCGGCAACACATCCAGGATCGCCTCGGCCTGCGACGGTTCAAGGTCGCCGAGCACGTCCGCCTGTTCGTCGCTGGGTAGCTCATGGATCACTTCGGCGGCGGCCGTCGGATCGAGCCAACCGATCAACTGGGCCGATTGAGCTTCGGAGAGTTGACTGATGAGGTCCGCGCCCAACTCGTTGGGCAACAACTGAAAGACTCGCAGAGCGTCTTCCGCCTCGAGGTGTCCGAGGGCGAGCGTTCGATCGGCCAAAGACAGCTGATCGACGAACGCTTCCAATCCCGCCGCATCTTGGCGACGCGCGAGTTCTGCGAGCCGCAACCAGGGTTTTGGGATGGCTCCGAGGCCAGGGTCAACTTCCATGTGGTGGCTCGATTGAAATCAAACAACAAGAGCCACGTCGACTACTCGTTCGGATAGACGCGTCGTTCGAGTTTAACGCAGCAATGTGCGTCTTCGAGTTGCGATTGCTGTTTACGAGTACGCTGGTGCATCACGCTGGCGGCAAGCCCCGATGCCACCACCGCCGCGGGCACATGCGGGCTCTTTTGCATCACCCTCGCGGCAGCTTCTTCGATCGGTTGTTCGTCGGCAAGGTGTGCGATGGCTTCATCCATCAACGAGAGGTCATCCGCAAAGGGGCCAAGCCACTCGACCGAGCTCGCGTTCAGTTGATCGCTTTCGGAGGGAACCTCTGAGTCGGGCATGTGTGTCGCGATACCAGGTTGACGCTCGGTCGCCTCGGCACGCTCCGCGACTGGCGCTTCGGCGAGCTGGTTGGTGCGCGACTCAGGGATCAAGGAAACGTGTGCTGGCGGCGACTCTTCGAGAACGGGATTCTCTGCGTCACCGAGCTCGATTGAATCCGTAGTCGCTTGAATTCTATCGACATCGAGACTGTCGAAACCGGCCGCAACGGGTTGCAACACTTGCGTCGCCGGGCTTGTCGGCGATTCCGATGAAGGGGTGCTCACGAGCGAAGTGACGCGGTTCGAAACAGGCGGACTCAATGAGACGTCACTTGGATCGGCCAAGCCCTGCCCGGCCAGCGGGTTTGAAGGCGCCAGTGGGATCTGTTCAGCGAGCGTTCTCACTTTGTCGGACGAACCATCGAAACCGCCGGCCTCGCGTGATCCGCCGATTTCGGGTGATTCGTTGACCACGGGAATCTCGCGAAAGTCCTCGACCTCCCTCCAGAGCACCACATCAGTCTCGTTGACGCTGACCTTCGGTTCGCCTTCGCTCGGTCCAGCGGATTCCGCCACCCGTCCAGCGTTCTCGTCTCCATCGGAGTTCGCCCAGAGATCGATCTCTTCAAATGGATCGAAGTCGTCGGCATTCACCGCACACAGCTCGCCCATGTCCGCCGATAGCAAGAGCCGCCGTTCTAGACGTAGGTATCGAAGTTGCCGCCGTGCCGAGGCTGTCTCCTCGGAGTCCAGAGTGAACCAGCCAAAGAGGTGATCTTGCAAATTCATGAGAGATCTCGAACCGAGCAGGCGGCTTGAGTGAGGAGTTCGGCAAAACTTATTGAGAGACGGTGCGGGCTGTCCCGCGATCTCCAGTCTATCCGAACTGCCCCACAAAATGACGATGGAATTGCTCCAACCCGGCGGAATCGCGACCGTTTCGGATGTTCCAATTCGGGCGAGTTGAGTCGCGACTCTCGGGCACGGATTCACTCAGACTCTTGCTGACCAAGGATCGCAGAGGGCGACTGTCCGTCGACGGACTCGACTTCTAACTCCTGCGACTTGATCCAGTAGACGCGTCCGCGCTTGTCACAGACCGCGGCCATGGTGTGCCTGCCTTCGTTGACGTCGCCCACTAGATCACCCAACAACCAATTCGGCTTCGCGGATTCAAAAGCGCCGAACCCGGTCCCCACCAACACGTAACGAGCACCGGTCCGGACTCGTTTGACAATCGTCGCCATGTTCACAACCCATTCGTTCGAAGGATGGATGATTCGCCCGGAGCATCGGCCACCGCGTCTCGCTCGAGGACGTACAACTCGCAGTCGCGTGTTCCTGCCCACGATCGCCAGCGACGCGTGCCGACAACACGCCAGCCATCGCGTGGTCCGATGGCGAGTGCGTGCGTCGCAAGTCCGCGCCAAAAGTGTGACTCATCGCCGGGACGGGCGTAAGTCTCGACATCTTCTTGCGCCCGGTACCAGCCGTTGATTCCATTCCCCGCATCGAAATCCTTGGGTTCCAATCCGGCACTCAACCACTGCTCGGCTTGCTCGCGCCGTTCGTGATTCCAAGCTAGAAAGTCGTGGACAAACACGAAGGAAACTCCAAACAGGACCGCGACCGATGCGAAAGAGGTCCTCCAGGCGCGGCGTTGCCATCGCTGTTTCAATGAGCTCCGTTCGTGCGATGACGTTTGCGGCTCGAATTGGCTGCCGAGCCAAACAAAGACCATCGGATAGAGCAACATCCAATAGCGGTCGTAGACCATTTCCACATACACCAACAAACCTCCCGCCGCGGCGAGCGTGCAGCACAACAGGCCGACTCGCACCCAATTGCGCCGCGACGCAGCGTCCTGTTCCGCGTCGATCACATCGGTGCGTTTCCAAACCGTCGACAGGTTCTGCGCTGCTTGGGCGACGACTGCCGCGAGCGAAGCAATGGCAAGCACGGTGACGAACTGCCAAACCAACGCCGGCCAGCGAACGCCTCCGATATCGCTCCACCGTCCCGGATCGTTCTGGTCGCCCAATAGGATCGGTCCCAAGTGCGCGTTGTAAACGATGTAGCCGGTTGCTTGCGTGAGGTAGGCTCGGCCAAACGAGGCACCAAACAGTCCGCCCCAAAACAGGACCGTCACGCCGCCGCTGAACCAAGCGATCCAAGAATGAGGCGCGTCGCGGCTGAGCAGCCCGTTCCACAAGATCGGCGCAAGCGGTAGCGTTGCCGCACCGATCAGAAGCCCGCCCGCATAGGCGAACAGCGCTAGTTGCCGAAGCCACGCCGCGTCGTACGAATCGACGTCCACGATGTCCGCGCGACCGTGATCACTGGGTAAAAGGAGCCCTGATTGATAAAGCAAGAAACTGCCGATGGGGATGCCACACGCGACCGTCATTGGCACGAGTGACGCGCGAAACGATCGGTCTCGCCAAGCAAGACCCGCAAGCGCGACTGCCGGAACGGCGATCACGCAAAGATGTGTCTGCCGGGCCCACATGGCAAGCGACGCACCGATCGCTCCGAACACGAGCCAAACCAGCGATCTCCGCATCACCCCTCGTACGTAGCCATAGACACCGACCGAGGCGAATACCGCGGCCGTGACATCCGTCATAAACGTGAATGACATTCCGTAGTAGAAAGGACCCACCGACATCGCCAGGGCCGCCGGCACCGACGCCGCGTGCGAACCCCGAAGTTCTCGTGCAGCGAGATACACACAGACGGCCCCGATCCAAGCCGCGATCGCGACCGAAAAATGCAGGTTGTTCCAGCTGAAACCCAGCGGTCCACAGACTACTGCACCCCAAATGCAATGACTGGCGACGCTCGCGGCGAGCAGACCATGCTGTGAAACATGTTGGTAGCGACCTTCGTCGACGAGGATCTCGGTGGTGCGGGCGTAGAGAAAGTCGTCGTTGTGCGCGAACGCCTTGAAACCCGCGAAGCAAAGCCGACCGGCGACAAACGGAATCGCCAGACAAGCACAGAAGAAGATGCTGATGAGAGTCGATCGTGACAAATCTGAATCCGTGAAGACGGCGGTGTCGGAAAGCGGGAAGACAAAGGATCGCTCGTGGCGGAACTCAGCCCGCCAAACGCTGCAAGATACTCCTCACTCCTCGCAAATCGAAGCTTCGTGGAGTTTTGCGCGTGGGCTAGAATAGTGCCATGCTGATCGGACGCGTTTTCTTGTGGCTGAGTCTCGTTTGCGTGGGGCTCGATGTGCGCGCTGAGACGACCGGTCGCACTCGCCTCGCCCGCGAAGCACGGGCTATTTTGTCCAATAAATGCTTTGCCTGTCATGGGCCCGACCGAGATCGTCGGCAAGCCGACTTGCGTTTGGATACCGCAACCGGCGTCCAGCGAGTGATCCGTCGCGATTCAGACAGCGGGGGAGCGCTCTTGGATCGAATCCACAGCGACGACCCGAATCGGCAAATGCCCCCGCCTAAAATGGGAAAGCCGCTGACGAGTGCGGAGCTTCAGACGCTAACGGCATGGGTCGATTCGGGTGGCGAATTCACCGGCCACTGGGCATTCGACGTACCGATTCGTCCTGCGGTGCCGAGCGGACGGAACGCGGTAAATCACTTCATCGACGCCGAAATTCGACGGCAAGGATTGATCGCGAACCCGCCGGCATCCATGGCGGCGCAGTTTCGACGTGCCGCCCTTCTGCTGACCGGCCTCCCACCGACGCGTCACTCCATCGACCGCCTTGCGCGTGGCGAGATCGACTATGAAACGTATGTGGACGAACTCTTGGCGTCACCGGCATTCGGCCAACACTTCGGACGTTATTGGTTGGATCTGGTCCGGTACGGTGATACTCATGGACGCAACCTGGACAACTACCGAGAGATGTGGCCCTACCGCGACTGGGTAATCCGGGCGTTCAATGACAATCTTCCCTTCGATCGTTTTCTGATCGAGCAACTGGCAGGTGATCTTTTTCCCAACGCCACCACGGATCAGAGGATCGCCAGCGGCTTTAATCGGCTCAACCTGACGACCACCGAAGTCGGTTCGATCTATGCGGAGTCCTTCGCGCGAAATGTGAGCGACCGCACCGACGCATTTGGAACCGTCTTCCTCGGTTTGACGACGCAGTGCGCGGCATGTCATGACCACAAGTACGATCCACTCACGCAGCGTGAGTACTATTCGTTGTCCGCGTATTTCAACAGCCTTGACGGCAGCGCGGTCGACGAGAACAGCAAGGCTCCGGCGCCATTCATTCGGTTGCCGACCGAAGCGCAGCGGCGTGGCGTCGCGGAAATCGACACGGAGATCGCGAGACTGCGCGAGGAACTCGCCGGCCCGATTGAGGCGGTCGATGACGCGCAGCGGCAATGGGAGCTTGGACCGTGGACGCAGGGTCGAACGGACCGTCGTCACTCGATCGCGGTGGGCGAAACCACACAATGCGGTCCATTTCCCGCCGAATCGATCTACGCCGCTTTCGATCGGCGGTACGCATCGGAGCTGCGCGATTTCGTACCCGACGAGTCGTTCGAACATGATGGCGTCGTGTTCGAGTGGCAATCGTTGCCGAAATGGGCACCGCTTGAACGATTCGACCTGCCCACCGAGGGCTTCGGCACGGACGTGAATCTTGTTCACCAAACGCTGCTCGCAAAGAAGTCGCAGCGCGCGACGTTGCTCGTCCAGACATCG
>JBCBLJ010000293.1:0-9060 GCA_038520195.1 Planctomycetota bacterium | reverse complement strand
TTAGCGTTTGCTTATGGAGCTGCTTCCATGTCAGCGGGACTACTAATGCGAGGCTAAGCCTGGCGGAAAACGCAGTCAAGTGCGAGCTGCGGGTGTTACCCTTGACGGGCTTTAATGGGGTACGGCATGCCGTTGAGCGGCAATTGACTGCGTTTTCCGCCAGGCTTAGCCTCGCATTAGTAGTCCCGCTGACATGGAAGCAGCTCCATAAGCAAACGCTAATGATAGTCCGCCTGTGCAAATTCGCTCTCTCGAGATCTTCTGTGACGTCGCTCGCCAGCGCAGCTTCTCCAAGGCTGCCGTGGCGCGCGAGATCTCTCAGAGCGCGGTCAGCCAAACCATTCACCAACTTGAAGAGTCACTGGGCGTCCGGCTGATCGATCGTTCGACTCGTCCGCTCTCGTTGACCGTCGCTGGCCAAACTTACTTTGACGGTTTGGTGCGCGTGCTTGGGGAATACCATTGCTTGGAACAGGAAGTCCGCGAGACCCGTCGGGTTGAAGGCCCGCTGCACATTGCGTCGATCTATTCGATTGGGTTGACGTATCTGCCCGACGCCCAGCAAGAGTTTGCCGCGCGATTTCCCGAGGTTGAGGTTCGAGTCGACTACGGACGTAACGAGGCCGTCGTCGAGCAAGTGCTCAACGAACGTGCGGAGATCGGATTAGTCAGCTTTCCGCGTACGACGAAGGAAGTGGCTGCAGTGCCGTGGCAGAATGAACCGCTCCGACTCGTTTGCTCACCGAAGAACCCGATCGCGCGTAAGACCGAAGCGACGCTCGAAGATTTGCACGGCACCGAGATGGTTGGATTCGATGATAGCCTCGAACTCCGGGCGACCATCGATCAAAACCTAAAACGTGTCGGGTTGCGTGTGGACTTCCGCACCCAATTCGACAATGCGGATTCGATCATCCGCGCCATTCAAGCCAATGCTAGTTGTGGATTCTTGCCGGAAGCTGCGGTGCGACGCGAAATCGCTACCGGAGCCTTGCGAGTCGTTGCCTGTCGGGCCTTGAGCATGACCCGACCACTGGGCATCGTCTTTTCACGTTCGCGCCGTCCCGGCGCGGCCGGACAGGAATTTGGTTCCCTGCTGCTGGGGCGGCCGCTCGAAGCGGATCGTCGCACCGGCAAACCTCCCGTTTCCGACTCGGGCCTGGATGCCCGCTCGTCGGTCGTCGCCTAACGGCGGCCTCCTCGATTCCCCGAAAGTAGTTCGATGAAGAAACCACTGTTTCATCTTCCGCCCAAGCAAGGGCTCTATAACCCCGAGCACGAGAAAGATGCGTGCGGTGTTGGGTTCATCGCGCACATCAAAGGCGAGCCGAGCCACCAAAACGTCCTCGATGCCGATGAGATCCTGCGCGCGATGGATCACCGTGGCGCGTGCGGTTGTGAACCGAACACCGGCGACGGCTGCGGCATGCTGTGCGGGATCCCACACAAGTTTCTCGCGAAGGTTGCAAAGGAAGATCTCGACGTCGAATTGCCGGAGCCTGGCAAGTTCGCCGCGGGCCTCGTCTTCCTCCCACAGGCGGACGCGGAGCGTGCTGAGTGCAAGAAGGTGCTCGAGCGGTTGATCTCCGAGCGTGGTCAAACCTGTTTCGGTTGGCGAGCCGTCCCACAAGCCACCGATCTCGCTGACGTCGGTCCGACCGCGCGATTGGCCGAACCAGTGATCGAGCAGTTGTTCGTCGGTGCCGCCCCGGAACTTGACACCGAAGCATTTGAGCGCGAGTTGTACCTGATCCGTAAACGCGCAAGCCACGAGTTGCGGGGTAGCGAATCGCTCGAGCAGGCGCTGATGTTTTACATCTGTTCGCTCAGCACCAAGGTCATCATCTACAAGGGCATGCTGACGCCAGCCCAGTTACTCCCGTATTTCCCCGATCTTCGCGACAAAGACTTTGAAACGCATCTCGCGATGGTGCACAGTCGCTTTTCGACGAACACGTTCCCGAGTTGGGATCGTGCTCAGCCGCTTCGATTCATGAGCCACAACGGGGAAATCAACACGCTGCGTGGCAACAGCAACTGGATGAAGGCTCGTCGCGGGACCGCCGAGAGCAAACTCTACGGCGACGACCTTGAGAAGCTGTTCCCCGTGGTCGAACCCGAGTGCAGCGACTCCGGCACGTTCGACAACGTGCTCGAGTTCTTGCTGATGAACGGGAGAACGCTTCAAGAGGCAATCATGATGATGGTGCCCGAAGCGTGGCAAAAGCACGAAACGATGAGCGAAGACAAGCGTGCGTTTTACGAGTACTTTTCGTGCTTGATGGAACCCTGGGATGGTCCGGCTTCGATCGCGTTTACCGATGGTCATTACATCGGCGCGACGCTCGACCGAAACGGACTTCGCCCCAGCCGTTATTACGTCACGCACGACGATCGCGTGATCATGGCCAGCGAGGTCGGCGTTTTACCGGTCGACCCATCCATCGTCAAAGAGAAAGGGAGACTTCAGCCGGGCAAGATGTTCCTGGTCGACTTTGAGCAAGGAAGATTGATCCCGGACGAAGAACTGAAGTCATCGTTCGCCAAAGCGATGCCCTACGGTGACTGGCTTCGCGAGCAACGCATCCGGCTCGCCGACTTGCATCCCGAAACGGAGGCTCACGGCTTTGACAGCGAGACGCTGCTGGAGCGAATGCAGGCATTCGGCTACACCAGCGAGACGATGAACTTCATGTTGCGGCCGCTGGTCCGCGATCTACGTGACCCCGTCGGCTCGATGGGCAACGACAGTGCGATCGCCTGTTTGAGCGACAAGCCACGGATGATCTACGACTACTTCAAGCAGTTATTCGCACAGGTGACGAACCCCGCGATCGATTCGATCCGCGAAGAAGTCATCATGTCGCTGGAGTGCTACATCGGGCCCGAACAGAACTTGCTCGACGCCACACCGGCGCATTGCCATCGTCTGTTGGTCGAACATCCGATCTTGACCAACGAGGAACTCGCCGCGCTTTCGCATATCAACTACGAAGGTTGGCACAGCCGAGTCATCGACATCACGTTCGATCGTGAAGAAGGTAAGGCAGGCATGCAGGCGACGTTGGATCGAATCGCAGCCGAAGCCGAAGCGGCGGCCGACGATGGCATCCAATTGATCATCCTGAGCGATCGGCAGATCGGTGCGGACCGCGTTCCCGTGAGCACGCTTCTCGCCGTCGGCGCGGTGCACCATCATTTGGTCAAGCAAGCCAAGCGAACCCAAATCGGATTGGTCGTCGAATCGGGCGAAGCCCGCGAAGTTCATCACCACTGCTTGTTGATCGGTTACGGTGCCGATGCGATCAATCCTTACCTTGCATTTGAGTCGCTATGGCGTGCTCGTCGCGATGGTTTGCTCGACCCAACGCTCGACGACGATAAGATCGTCGCCGCCTATCGAAAAGGCGTCGCCAAAGGCATGCTGAAAGTGATGGCCAAAATGGGCATCAGTACTTTGCAGAGTTACAAGGGCGCTCAGATCTTTGAGGCGCTTGGGCTGAAAGACGAAGTCATCGACAAATGCTTCGTCGGCACCGCGAGCCGCATTCAGGGGGTCTCGTTTGACGTGCTCGCCGAAGAGACCCTTCGTCGACATGAACTCGGCTATCCGCAGCGCAAAGCAGACAAACTGCCGGCCCTGCCGAACCTGGGCGAATACCATTGGCGCGCCGAAGGTGAAAAGCACGCGTGGACTCCGGATTCGATCTCCAACTTGCAAGCCGCCGCGCGCAACAACAACGCCGATGCGTATTGGCGTTTCGCGGATAAAATCAACCGCGACAACCGCAACCGCTGCACGCTCCGCGGACTGTTGGACTTCAAAGAGACGGGCAACTCAATTCCCATCGAAGAAGTCGAAACGGCGTCGGCCATCGTCAAACGTTTCTGCACCGGCGCGATGAGCTTTGGGAGCATCAGCGCTGAATCGCACGAAACACTCGCGGTCGCCATGAACCGGCTCGGCGGCAAGAGCAACACCGGTGAAGGCGGCGAAGACCCAGTTCGCTTTGAACCGCTTGAAAACGGTGACTCAAAACGTTCGGCGATCAAACAAGTCGCGTCGGGACGATTCGGCGTCACGATCGAGTACTTGACGAACTCCGATGAGATCCAGATCAAGGTCTCGCAGGGGGCAAAGCCTGGCGAAGGCGGTGAGTTGCCCGGCCGCAAGGTCGATACCAACATCGCGCGGATTCGTTACAGCACGCCGGGCGTCGGCTTGATCAGCCCGCCTCCGCACCATGACATTTACTCCATCGAAGACCTCGCGCAGCTGATCCACGATCTCAAAAATGCCAATCGCAGTTCGCGGATCAGCGTCAAACTCGTCTCCGAGGTCGGTGTTGGTGTCATCGCCAGTGGCGTCGCGAAAGCCTTCGCCGATCACATTTTGATCTCGGGGGACACCGGCGGCACCGGCGCTTCGCCGCTGACGAGCATCAAACACGCGGGACTCCCGTGGGAACTTGGTATCGCCGAAACCCACCAAGTCCTCGTGCTGAATGATTTACGTAGCCGCGTGGTGTTGCAAACCGATGGCGGACTGAAAACCGGTCGTGACGTGGTCATCGCGGCGTTGCTTGGTGCCGAGGAGATGGGCTTCTCCACCGCACCGTTGATCACGCTCGGATGCATCATGATGCGAAAGTGCCACCTCAACACATGCCCCGTCGGGATTGCCACGCAAGACCCGTACTTGCGCGAAAAGTTCAACGGCAAGCCCGAGTACGTCGTCAACTACTTGTTCATGGTCGCCGAGGAGGCACGACAGATCATGGCCAAACTCGGCTTCCGCACCATCGACGAAATGGTCGGACGCAGCGACGTGCTCCACACCGACGACGCGATCAAGCATTGGAAGTCGGACGGCTTGGATTTGACCGCGGTTTTGCAACCCGCCGCAAAACCCCACGAAAGCGTTGGCGTGATCTGCTCGCAGACGCAAGATCACGGGCTGGAAAAGTCACTCGACCTGACGAAGCTACTGGACGAAGCTCGACCGGCGATCGACAACCAGACCCCGGTCACCATCCAGTCACCGATCGTTAACATCAACCGAACGGTGGGAACGATCGTCAGCAACGAGGTCGCAAAGGTATACGGCCAGGCTGGCCTTCCAGATGACACCATTCGCATCGAGCTGACCGGATCGGCCGGGCAAAGCCTCGGAGCCTTCTTGGCGCACGGCATCACCATCGAACTCGAAGGTGACGCGAACGACTATGTTGGCAAAGGTCTTTCGGGCGGCAAATTGATCCTCTACCCGCCCAAAGAAAGCACGTTCAATTCTCAGGATAACATTCTGATCGGCAACGTTTGCCTTTACGGCGCGACTGGCGGCGAAGCGTACTTCCGCGGCGTCGCAGCGGAACGTTTCTGTGTTCGCAACAGTGGTGCGAACACGGTTGTCGAGGGCGTTGGTGATCATGGCTGCGAGTACATGACCGGCGGCCGCGTCGTGATCCTTGGCAAAACCGGACGTAACTTTGCCGCCGGAATGTCGGGTGGAATCGCGTACGTCTGGGACAAAGACGGTGACTTCCATCTGAACTGCAATCTTGCGTTGGTCGCCCTCGAAAAGATCGACGGACCAGAAGAGGAAGACGACGTCAAGCAAATGATCACCCGGCACCAGCAATTTACCGGCAGCGAAGTCGCCGCCGAGGCGCTCACCGACTGGGATGGATTCCTCGCCCAGTGTGTCAAAGTCATGCCGGTCGACTACAAGCGAGTCCTGGAAGAGCAGAAACAGGAATTGCAATCCGCTGCGTCCGGCACTTAGCCGCCGCAGATAGATTTCAGATGCACGCCGTCCAAACGAGCGAACGCGGCGTGTTCCCTATAGCCCTCCCCACTTTTCCCGACGAGATCAACGATGGGTAAGCCCACCGGATTCAAAGAGTTCGACCGCAAGAAAGTACCGTGGCGTCTACCGGTTGTTCGACTCAATGACTACGACGAGATCTACACCGAGCACAACGTCGATCATCTGCAAGAGCAAGGTGCTCGTTGCATGGACTGCGGTGTTCCGTTTTGTCAGTCGGGCACGGGTTGTCCGATCGACAACTTGATCCCCGAATGGAACGACTTGGTCTACAACAACCGCTGGAAGGAAGCGATCGAGCGGTTGCACAAGACGAATAACTTCCCCGAGTTCACAGGCCGCACTTGCCCGGCGCCCTGCGAAGGCTCTTGCGTGCTCGGCATCAATCATCCGCCCGTCACGATCAAGAATATCGAAAACGCCATCGTCGACCGCGCGTGGCAGGAAGGCTGGATCGTTCCCCAGATGCCGGAATCGCGAACTGGAAGGACCGTCGCAGTCGTCGGCAGCGGCCCCGCAGGACTTTCTGCCGCCGACCAACTGAACAAGGCGGGTCACACGGTCACTGTTTACGAACGCGCCGACCGAATCGGGGGGCTGCTTCAGTACGGTATCCCGAACATGAAACTCTCCAAGGAAGCCGTCAAGCGACGTGTCGATAAGATGACCGCCGAAGGTGTCACCTTCGTGACCGGCGTCAACGTCGGGAAAGATCTCGATCCCAAGGAGTTAGTCAACAACAACGACGCGGTCTTACTGGCTTGCGGCGCGACCAAGCCGCGAGACCTACCGATCGAGAATCGCGAAGCTGCGGGTGTCTATTTTGCGATGGAATTCTTAACGAGGAATACCAAGCAGGCCGTTCATGGTGATTCGCTCGGCGACGACTTCATCAGCGCCGAGGGAAAAGACGTGATCGTGATCGGCGGCGGCGACACCGGGACCGACTGCATCGCGACCAGTCTCCGGCACGGCTGCCGAAGTCTCGTGAACTTTGAACTGTTGCCCAAACCTCCGGCCGAGCGTGCCGACGACAACCCGTGGCCAGAATGGCCGCGAGTTTTTCGCGTCGACTACGGACACGAAGAGGCTGAAGCCAAGTTCGGCCGCGACCCACGCGAGTACCAAATTCTCAGCAAGGGTTTTACCGTCGACGGTGAAGGCAAAGTCGCCGGCATCAAGACCGTTGAAGTTCAATGGAAAAAAGATGGCGACGGCAAGTGGCAGATGAGCGAAGTCGCAGGCAGCGAAAAGGAGTGGCCAGCGCAGCTGATTCTGTTGTCGATGGGTTTCTTGGGCCCCGAGCACTACCTCGCCGAATCACTCGACTTGGAAACCGACGCGCGAAGCAACTTCAAAGCAGAGCATGGCGAGTTCGCGACAAACATCCCCAAAGTATTCGCGGCAGGTGACTGTCGTCGCGGACAGAGTCTCGTCGTTTGGGCCATCAATGAAGGCCGGGGCGCGGCTCGAGCCGTCGATATTTTCCTGCAAGGCTCCAGCAACCTGCCGGCCCCCGGAGTTACGATGGGAACGGCAATGCAAGTCGGCTAGCGAACGCTACACGTCAAACTGTCCTCCTACCTCGGCGCAGCCGTATTCGTTCTCTGATTCGCCCGTTCGGAAAATCAGATGCCCAAATCAACCTTCGATCACGATCGTCTTGGCACTGACAGGTCGGACAGTGTCGACGGCGAGAACTGATGAGCTGAGAACGAGTCGGAACGCAAGCCGCGAATGAACCAATCCTCCTCCTCCCAAGCCCCAAAGACTTTCACATGAAACGACGACAATTCCTCGGCGCCGGTGCCGCACTCACGTTCACTCTCTCGCAGTCGCGGCTGCTCCACGCACTCGACAGCGATAACAAATACCGTAATGACATCGGCATTCAACTCTACACGCTGCGAAACCAGATCAAGGCGAATGTCGGTCGGACGATCGAGGCGGTCGCAAAGGCGGGCTACAAGCAAGTCGAACCCTACGGTTTCCCGAACGCCGACGAGATGATCCAGGCCGCCAAAGACAACGGGCTCGCGGTGAACTCAACGCACTTTGAATGGGACAGTGTCGTCAACCCGGACAAGAAGGGTGTTCCGCCGTTCGCCGAGATCCTTGAGAAGGCAAACAAGCATGGACTGACGCACCTCGTCATCCCGTGGCTCCCGAACGACAAACGCGATTCACTGGATAAGTACAAGACGCTGGCAGAGCAATGCAACGCGGCGGCTCAAGAAGCAGCAAAAGCGGGCGTGACGCTCGCGTATCACAACCACGCGTTCGAATTTCAACCGATGGATGACGGCGTGTCGGGGTTCGACATCATGATGAAAGAGTTTGACGCGGCGAAGTTTGAAGTCGACACCTTTTGGGTTCAGGTCGGCGGCCACGACCCGGCGGAGTTGGTCCGCAAACTGAAAGGCCGCGTCACGCAGCTTCACTTGAAGGACCTCGACGACTCGATCAAGACACCGATGTACGACGGTCTACCGCAGACCGCCTTCAAAGAACTCGGCAACGGAGTCATCGACATCGAACCGCTGATCGATGCCGCTGCGGACGCCGGCGTGGCGCATTGCCACGTCGAACAAGACCATTCGCCCAACCCGATGAAGAGCATCAGGCAAAGCATGAAGCATCTCAAATCTCTTTGAGGTGCGTGATTGCGGACGGCTCTCCCTCTCCCTGCTTCACCGGACGGTTTGGGGAGCAAAGCGGCCACGGCGCGAGTAAGACGGATCGCGGAAAGCTTCCGCCGACGCAATACCGGTCTGGCGGATAAGTGGTGCAGTCCGGTCGACCTCAGTGCAAGCCCGCAATCGGCATTTGGACTCGGTAAAGACCTTTCCTGGCGGTTACGTACATCGTCTTCCAGTCTTTACCCCCGAAAGTGACATTCGCGGGTTGCTCCGGAAACGTGACGACGCCAATTTGCTTTCCATCGGGCGAAAAAATCTGAACGCCGATATTTGTCGTGATGTAGACGTTTCCCTTTTCGTCCAACACGATCCCGTCGGCTCCGGTGCCTGACTTGCCGCTGGGTTGTTCGACGACACAAAAAGTCGATGGGGCGGAAAGCTGGCCACCACTGACGTCGTAAACCAGCATCTTCTCGGAGCGACTGGGGCAAACATAGAGCTTACGTCCATCGGGAGAGAGGCCAATGCCGTTGGGCGCCGGCAGGTCCTTTGTCGCGCGGGTTACCTTTCCATCGGGCGCGACGTAATAAACCG
>JBCBLJ010000284.1:0-9233 GCA_038520195.1 Planctomycetota bacterium | reverse complement strand
ATTTTGCACACTGGCAGTACTGCTTCTGTTCGTTGCAATCAACTCTTCGGGTTGGATGTTGCTCTTGGTCTGGCCAGGATTGAGCGCGGGCGTGGTCGGTCTTGGTTACCTTTCGCTAGGGCATCGAGTCTTTGGGAAACGGAATGACGGCACAATGAGTTGGATTTCGATCCTCATCTTGCTTCCGTACTTGCTCTACCTCTGGACCATCTGGCACCTTCTACACTGGGTGTCCCGCGAGCCCGCTTACAACACCGTTGTTGACGGTCTCGTCATCGGCCGACGACTACTCTCCAGCGAAATCCCAACCGAAATAGCGACCGTCGTGGATCTCACGTCCGAGTTTCCGGAACCATCGGCACTTCGAAATGTCGATCACTACTTTGGCAGTCCAATGCTTGACGCGTCGGTGCTTGCACCGAACGAATTGGCAAATCTCGCCTCTAACATCGCGGTTGCCACCCCTCCTCTCTACATCCACTGCGCCCAAGGGCATGGTCGAACCGGACTTGTTGCGGCGCTCACCCTGATCGCTCGCGGCGATGCAATCGATGCCCAAACAGCGCTTGATTTGGTGACATCATCACGGCCGGGCGTGAGTCTCAATCGTGTGCAGCAAGACAGCCTTCGGACGGTCGCTTCGCTTCTCCGATCGCGGCGAAACGACTGATTGAACAACGCTTTCCGCAACCGACGCGAAGCAAACAATGTCGTCGTGAAGCTCATTCAGTCGCAATCCTTGCTGCGCGTGGACGCGTTTTCTTATCCCCGTTCTGAAGCGCCGCGTATTCGAGAACGCGCTGTACGAAATCGGCCTTCCGTCTTGCCTCGTCCGCCCAGCGCCAAAACAACGAGAAGTACACGCCAAGGTATCCGACAAAGATAGCGGTCCCCCAGAAAACGGCGACCTGAAAGTCCCCGTGATCGCCGCCCAGTTGCTCCACCACCGCTTTCGGCGTGGTGTTCAAAACGAAGGTCCCAAATCCGATCGCGAGGGTCAGGAATCCCCTCAGTTGCAGCGTGAAGTGCCCTTGCCAAGTACGTCGCTTCTCGTGGAATTCGGCGAGCTTATCGAGCGGTGCGTCGCGAAAACGAAGGAGCAGTTCTCCGCAGAGTTCGTGCAGCGGATACTCGGAGACGTAGATCCGGTAGAACGGCGACCCTTTCTGTTCCGGGGTAGCAAATGACTCGGCGAGTTCGGCGATGATCGGACTGCTGTGGAGCGGAAGCTCGGCCTGCTCCCGTTTCGCTTCTCGAAAGAGCCCACCGAACTTGTCCTTCTTCAGAAGATAGAGCATTCCGCGAAAGCCGAACTGTCTCCGCCAAACGGACTGCCGATACGCTTGGTACTCAGTGATCCATGTGACCGCTTGATCGTACTGAGCGCACAGATTGTCAGACACCGAATGCACTTCCCCGCCACGAACCAGTCGACAATGACAACACCGCTGGACGATGTTTTCCTCCGGTTTTCATCGTCGGTCAAGAACGTGTGATGACCCAGAACACGTGATCGCGAACGCCGCGGGAAAGACTGAAGCGGTTTGAGAGTTTCACCCTCTCCGGCGGATGGGTCGCGTTTCGATCACGCAAAGGTGATCGAAACGCGGAGAGGGGAGCGACTTGATACTTCCCAACAACATCAATTGATTGCCTCAGCGCTAGTAGCAGAATGGCCCGATGCCTGGTCCCGGGACGGGCGCCCCCGGTGAAGTCGGAACGCTCGACGCATCGCTGCCGCCACTTCCCGTCGCGGGCGTTGTCGGCAACGGACCGTTCAACGGGGTGCTACCGGCACCGTTGGCAAGAATCCACGGGTCAAGCTTGCTGCCCGGCGTCGGCACGCTACCGTCATCGTGGAAACCTTCCGCCTGCGGCAAATTCAGATCGGCCACGATCTCTTCGAGCCGACCGAGCGCTGCGTAGTACTCGTCGATGGATTGCCAACGCACAACGCCCAGATGTTCGTCTGCCAAGCGACCTTCCGCAACGGCCACCGAAGCAGCCGGTTCGTTGGCATCGACGACTCGGATGGGCCCGTAGTCATCGTTCCTCCCCATTTCAAGGTCGCCCGGCCGGCCCACGCTGACAATCGCCGCCTCCGGATTGTCGTACTCCTTGCCGGTCGTGAATCCCGTTTCGATCGGATCGACCGTCCCGATGCCGGCGTCGGCTGCGAACAGTTTTCGTCCTTCCAGAGACTCGATTCGAGGGGCTTTTCGGTGGTTTCGCTGAGACATGGTCAATTCCTGCTTTCAGATGTGTTGGGGGTCTGTCAGTGACTGAAATCAGGTACGGCGACGAATCGAAATGCTTTCAGAAAAGTCCCCGCAAGGTCCTTGGGTGATATGCAGAACAGAAAAGCTCCTTTTCGTGGCGGGTTCGCGCTCCCGCGAATGCTCGACTCAACATGGATGATGCAGACTTCACCGCCGTCGTGGTTCACATTCTTGGTTTCGAACAAGCGCCCGATCCAAACGGTCCGCGTGCCGAGCCAAAACGGTTAAGCAAATTCTCGCGCAATGTACTACGCGTTGTGCGGGGTGAACGGGTTGCCAAAGGCCGGCTCGAGCACGTTTGGTCGGAGGCTGTCACCCATGAACTGCGTCGGCAACGCTCCATCTAGTGCGGCCAAGACGAATGAGCGCGGCTTGAGAGACAATCGCTCCGGAGTTCACCCTTCCGGATGGGCCCGGATGGGAGGGTCGCGTTTCAATCCGCAAACGCGGGGAGGTTGAGGCTGACTGTCACTTCCAAGCAACATCCATTGATTCCCGCTCCATCTCGCGCCAACCGCATAATCGGCCTGGGCAAAGACTGAACCTAAACCCTTTCCAGGTCGGCATGTGGACCAGGCCACGACTGATGGAGCGACGGTGAGCACCACGGTTCGGTCATGAGCGCCTGCCCGATCACAAGTGTCACGGAATCTGGCAAAAATTCGCACGAGACGAAAGTAGTCGCAATCCATCGGAATTTCCGTCACGGTCGGCCGGTCGGCGATGGAATCGCAGTTCGACTCGAGCCCTCATCGTTGATCCGCACTCAATTGTCTAAACGACGTTCTAACCTTCGCGGGGCACACGCAAACTGAAGCTGAGGGCATCGTGCAGCAAAGTTTTGACAAATTGTTTCGGGCAGCAGACTGGAAACTCAGGGCACCGGTCGCTTCACAAATCACCTCTAATTCCATCGCACCCGATTGGGACAAGCGAAGTTCGCCTCGCGCGCGTCGAAGACAGCGCGTGGTCATGCGGGCCGATGAATGCGACTACGGACTGCTTGGCGTTGCGATTGAGAACGAGTCGGACGACGGCATCGGTTTCCTTTCGCCGATCCCGCTTCGGGTTGGCCAGCGTATCGAGATTATCACTCGAACTTGCCGATTGATCGTCGACGTCGTTCGTTGTTTTCGACAGGGCGTGGACTGCTTTGAAATTGGTGGACGCTTGAAGAGCGAATGAACTGCACTTGAGACGCAGTCGAACGAGGCACGGCGGATCTAGTTCAGGGGAACGAACGGCTGAGAGAAGCATACGAGCGAGCTTACCCTCCCGGATCGGGGGGTCGAGTTTCGGTCACACGAAAGTATTTGAAACGCCGGAGGAGGACATCATTCACCCTCGCATTCAAGGGAGAGTGAAGCAAATTGATACCTCCAAACAATATCAAATAATTCACGCACCACTAGTCTATCTCGGATGGTTTCGCCGCACGCGCTTTGCTCAAGTCAACCAGCGTCAGCCCGGCGACCATGGCCTTGAACGTGGGAAGCCGCTTCTCCCATTCGTTCTTCGGGGATCCCACAGAAATGACAAAGAGAAGCCCGGTTTTCTCGTGCGACTCCAGGATGTACCTCACGCGGTAAAGCTTCTCAACGGATGTGATCTTCAGATTCTGATCGATGACCGCACTGACCTGTATCTTGCCGTCTCGCTCGGACGGTTCGTAACGTCGAACGACGGTTCCTTTCTGCTCGAGCCTGTTGAGATACTCCTCGGCGAATTCACTGGGCTGCTTCCCGGTCTCGCGAACGTTGGTGACGACATCAATGGTCAGCGAAGTCTCGAACAACCGATCATTGCCAGGAATCGGCTCCCAAAGTTTTTGGCTGATGGTCTTTCCGATCTCGCGGGATTCATACTTCCAGTCTTTCGGACGCGGGATCGATCCGCCGAGCGCAAGTTCCTGCGAAACCATTCCGCCCGGTGTCGTCGGATTCTCTTTCCCGTCTCCGAAACAGCGACTCCCGCAAACCCACATCAAGACCGACAAAACAACGAGGCTCAACAAGCGACCCATCTTCATGATTCTCTCCATGCGCGAAACCTAGACACGAACCGGGTTTGACGAGTGACGAGGAAACGGAATGGCTGGAGCACATCAAGACGCAAGCGTTCCAAACGGGAAAGTGTACTGAACTCGCGATGGTCGACGCCGCTCGAAGACTGCGAATCCGAATAGAAGCTGGCGCGTGGAGCGAGCCCGAAAGCGGTGTCCTCGAATGATTTCATCCGGTGTCTTCTTGCATGGCCTCAAGCTGATCCGGAGAAAGGACCTGCCTCATCAGTTGCTTGCCGAATTCTGAGAGTCTTACAGTCTTCAAGTAGATTGACGGATCAGGTCGGTCGCTGTGGTTCTTAGCCCCTAGAATCGGAGCCAAGATATTGAGAGTTAGTAGCCTCTCAGCAATTCCTTCTTCGTCACGCGACCGCCAATCCTCAATGGTAAGTTGCCCTGTCGCCATCTTCGTCAGAAAATCCGCATCGCTACTGTCAAGCTGACGAAGCGTTGTCATGAACATGGGATGCCGAGAGCCCTCACCCTGCAATGAGCCCGCAAGCAGTTGTGCCCAGAGTTCCTGTAATAGAGGGTCATCAATATTCCCTGCGCCATCAAGAAATGGAAGAAGGAATCCCGGCGGCACGGATTGAATTCGATGCGATTCGGGGAGTTTCTCCTTCGCTCGTTTCATGATCCTGACACGATTGCTCCACTGCCACGCCCTAAGTTGGTCAGACAGCAGATCACCACCCACTCTGAACGGCGTTCCAAGCAAACTCTCCACTAGCGAACACGCCTGCTCAGCTAACTTCGTGAACGCGCCCGTTGCATCCTCCGCACTAGCCCTGGCTTTTTCAATTATCTCTTTTGGCATATTTTCGTTTAGAGCGATAGCGAGATACGATCTTTCCGAGCATTGGATTTGCCGGAGTAGATCATTGGGCAAAGTGCGTCGCAGACGTCTCACGCGGTGTTGAGCCTGCTATTAGAACCCGTCTGCGTTGTCTAGGCCAGCTTGCAGTGTCGATCTCGATTAGCTGGGACTTCGTTTGTCGGCTTGGATGCCTTCATCGTGGCAGCGGCGTCGCGGAAACGCAGGGATACGAGCAACGCCGCTAGCATCTACTACCTTCTCTCTGAGACGTAGGATCGCCTTGCCCATCGTGATGCGATGACCGCTCGCCGCAAACAGCCGTCAAGACCTCGCGGCATCGTCCTCGCCGTGCCGACGACAGCCTCGCGAGCGACGACGTTATTTGGTTTTGAAACTAACGCTCGATGAGCTGTCGAAGGATATCCGATATCATGAACACGGAACCAACGAGCACACCAGCAATGTATCCGTAGAGTGGACCCAAAATTAGATTGGTTACCACGAGACCGATGAAGGAATCCACACTCCCATACGGTCTTGTTGCTTCGTGGAATCCCGCAACCGCCGCCGAAAAAACCGCGCCCACGATGAGCGACGCGTTTCGTGGACGAGTGCCTCCGAAAAGTCCTGCCTGCGCGAGGGTCACGACCACAATCAAGCAGGCGATCGCCGTCACAAGCCAGGGAGGCGTCCCCAAAGCCTGAAGTGACGCAAACAGGACTGCAAACGCTGCCGTCGCAACGAGAATGGTCGCAAGATCAAATCGCCGAGGCGCCGAGTAAAGCCCCTTCAGTTCCATCGAATAACCCGCGTGCTACCAACGAATGTATTGGGGTGTCTGCGCGTTGAAGTTCCCGCGGAGGCTTGGTTGCCAATGTCTGGGTTCCAATTAGACAGTCTTGCTACCGCTCGTAGTATTTGGCGAGTGCAAAGAGACCTTCCGGTAACGGCGCAAGCCGCCGGATTTCCTCCGTCACTTCGTGTGGTGGTGGATCTTTCTTGAGCCAGGTCGATAGCCTTTGCCGTTCTCTCTCACTGAGTGCGGAAAGCACCACTCGTTCGACACCCAGAGCATACTGTCCGACCAACACGCACCGGCGGTACTTATGGTCCGCTGGCAACCGTGCGGCAAATTCATATCGGAAGTACGGTAACCACGTGGATTCATGATAGTCAGACAGTTTCCGCTGGATGGACTCGCATGTCTCGTCAGTTATCTGTAACCGCTCGGCGACCGACGTCAAACAAAGGCCAGCGGAACCATCGAATTCAATCGCCAATCGATCGAGTCTCTCCCGCTGCACCGGATTCAGGAATCCATAGAAGTTCGGATCGATTTGAAACTCGTCGATCTGAAAGTTTTCGTTTGGAAGCGACGCCCGAACAGGATCGGTCACCGCCCATTGCTCTGTGATCTTCTTGGTTCCGACGATTGTCCGCTGGGGTGCCGTTAGCTGCAGGTAGTCTGTCAGCACGGGTGATTCAGATGACGCCTTGAGAATGGAAAGACGCGTCGTCATGTGTTGATGGAAAGCCGTGTAGAACGGAAGCCCTCCGTAATAGGCCTGTATAGGCACCTGGTCACGAAGGCCTTCGGAAGACAAGTCCTGCCCCTCCGACGCAAAAACAGGTAGAAGCAAGGCCGCTGCGAGGACGGTCGCGATTCTCATGAGCAATCTTCAGCGGTATCGGTTGCGATCAACGAGTCGGAGCGGAACAGCCCGCGTTTGGGAAATTCGCTTTCTTGGACTTCGTTGTAACCAGTCGTTCGCCGCTCGGGTGGCGTCACCGACGAAAAACGGTCCATCAAGGACTCTTCATGGAAAGCTCGAACGGCGCGTCTCTCAAGCCGCGTTACTTCGTTCCGCGGCATCTATTGCGGAGCTTCAGCTTCGCCTGGACCACCGCAGTCGCTCTGATAAGGTCAACCCTGCCGGCGCATCATGTCTACCGGCGCTCTTTTCTCCCGGCGCTCTTTTCTCCCGGCGCTCATCGGACTCTGGCAATGCGGACGCCTGGTCCTGAGGCAGATCTGGAAGAAGATTCCTGGGCGACGCAAACGTGGAGTCAATCGAACAGCACTTGCGTGACTTCTGCGTGACTTCTGCGTGACCTGGAGACGGGTGTCCATCGCCTACCGAACTCGATCGGTTCCGCAATCTCTCGGTCGAAACCCGCTCCACTCAAGTGCCCCCACTAGGACTCGAACCTAGGACCCACTGATTAAGAGTCAGTTGCTCTACCAACTGAGCTATAGGGGCAAGTGCCGTTTTTTACGGTGTTTTTCGCGACCTGGCTTTGCCGCGAAACCGCCGGGACAACCGCAACGGTTGTCCCGAGGTTGGATGCCTTGTACCCTCGAGAGGTCACATCGCTCCAACCGGCGGATCATACCCGCCCTGTCTAAAGTCGGTCAATGACGCGACGAAGTTCACTCACAAAGCCGGAAAAGCCGAGGCCGGACTTTCCCCTGTCCGCACACGCAAATGGGCAGTGGGTCAAGAAGATCTACGGCAAGCTCTACTACTTCGGTCCATGGGATGACCCCTTGGGCGCTGAGGACGAATACAACCGGCAGATGCCCGTCATTTGCGGCCAGGAGGAATCGTCCGACACGCTTACGATCACTGAGCTTTGCAATGAGTTCCTGCTTGCCAAGAAGCACATGGTCGATCGAGGGGCCTTGAAGCAGCGTACCTGGGACGAATACAAGGCCGCGGCGGACCGGTGGTGCCGAGCGATCGGACCGCGGCGACCTGTCGAGTCTCTTGCCTCACGCGACTTTCAGGCGGTACTTGAAGCGCTTCCGAAGACTTGGGGTCTGGAGTCGACGAATGGCTTCATTGTCAAAATCAAGGCGATCTTGAACTTTGCTTACAACGAAGAACTCATCGACCGACCGATTCGCACGGGCACGAGCTTCAAGCGTGCCACCGCAAAGGAGATGCGGATCTCACGAGCGAGTCGGGAATCGAAGTTCTTTCATGCTCACGAGATTCACACGCTCTTGAATGGCGCCTCCCGTCAGTTCAAGGCGATGATCCTTTGTGGTGTCAATCTAGGCTTCACGAACATCGACTGTGCATCGCTCGAAAAGAGTCGACTCGACCTAGCCGATGGTTGGTATGCACACATGCGGCCGAAGACGGGCGTGATGAGAGTTGGCAAACTGTGGCCAGAAACAATCGAGGCCCTGCAATGGGTGCTCGATCACCCGAGGCGACTATGCCCTCCGGAACTGGACCAGCGCGTGTTTGTGACGGAACACGGTGGTGAGTACATCCGCCCTGGAAACGACGAGATCTCAAAGCAGTTTCGCAAGCTGGCGAAGCGTGTGGAGGTCTCCCGCCGCGGCGTTGGCTTCGCTTCGCTGAGGCATGTCACCCAAACCGTTGGAGAAGGCTGCGGCGACTTGGTTGCGGTTCGTGTACTCATGGGCCATGTCGATAGTTCGATCAGTGCAGTCTATCGCGAGCACTTTGATCGAGATCGGGTGAAACTGGTGTCCGATCACATCAGGGAATGGTTTCTGGCCGGCAAAAATCAGAAATCCTGAAAAAACTTTTTGGCATCAGGCGGCATCGCACGGCACCGCACGGCATGAGGCGGCACCACACGGCACGAGACGGAATGTGCCGTTTTCTAAGCCCGTGAATCTCATTTGACGCCGGTTTTTGCCGCTCTATTCTTCGGTCGTCACGTCGCTACGACCAATTCACGGCGACCAAGCGCGAGCCTCTCCGAGCGACGTGACAATCATCTGACCCGCGGCGTTTGGTCGTCATTTCAAGGGTGCAACGTGCTGGCTAAACCTTCTTCATGAAGGCCCGACCAGCACTATGGGTGTTTCGCGCTCAGTTCGTTTCTCTGGTAGGAAACGCTGGGAGGGCCTTCATTTCTTTCCCGGTGATCCAGTTATGAAACGAACCGGGAAGTGCGTGCTGGGAAATTAGCGACGTCTTAAAACGGTGGCTCGGAGAAAAGACGCCTGGCCACCCAGCACACGGTAGGAAGCACGAACGCTTGCGGGGATTGGCCTCACGAACCAATGAAACCGACAGCCAGCAAAACAAAT
>JBCBLJ010001135.1:0-1954 GCA_038520195.1 Planctomycetota bacterium | reverse complement strand
GCCTTTCCCTCGCTCACGCGTCGGGTTACGAAGCAACTGGCCACGCGGTTGCCCTTCCGTCTTGCCCGTGATTCAAGCTTGGCTGCGCAACTCTGGCCGCGTCGTTTTGCATTCGGCGCTAAAACCTTACACGTCTCCGCAAACGCTGACTTCCATTCCGAGCGCGGCCGCCGCAACCGCCTTGGATTCGAGAGCCGTTTTTGCCTCCGCCGGTGAGTTGGCGTAGGCGACCTGGATGTGATTGGCTTTGTGTCTCGCCATCATTTGGTTGCGGGAGATGCCGTTGAAGACGGTGTGCATGATCGGCCACTGGGGAGTGGTGCTGTTCCAGCGCCGTTCGGTCTCGTCGGCCGGCAGTTCAATCACCTTGGCCAGCCCAAGGTCCATCTTTAAATGGTCATCTTCAACAAAGATCCTCGACCAAACGATCGTTCCCGGCTTCGAAATTCCCCGGACCGTGCTGCCTCCGGAAGGAAAGTACATCGCGGGCTGTCGAAAGCCCTCGGCGGCTGACCAACCGCCCCCGAAATGCGAAGCGGGAACGGCACCACTGATCTCCAACACCCAAACTTCTTCGTCGGTCGTGCCGCTGGCGTCTCGATCCGACCAACGAAGGTCGTGCAACGTGTTCTCGACCGGCTGGCCCAGCGCCGCGTGAACTCGTTGTGTCAGCAACCCATCCAAGCCGGCGCACTCGTCGACTTCGTTAAAGTGTGTGACGGGAACACCCGCGAACAGTTCGCGGGCGCCATCGCGAGACTTGACCGGTGGACGCACCGAATCGTTGAGCATGCCTTCGACCAGATCGCTGGCAGGGAGAAGGTCTTTGAGGCCTTGTTGGTACTGGATGCCGATCAAATCACAGCCGAAGTCGTCGGCGATGCGGACCGCAGCGAGATAGACCCGACACTGATCCAGAATCTGAGCGTCCGTCAAATCCGTTTCATGCGTCGGTCCGGTGTGAAACTTCATGCCAGCCTCGTCAAGCCATGCTCGAACGGCTTGAGCTTCCGCGTCGCTGACTTGCTTGGATTCGTAATACAGCGCTGATTGGCTGAGCCGTTCCTTGAAGACGCCGGTGGGATTGAGCAGGTGGTCGGGGATGATCGCGTTGAACATCCCCATACAGCCTTCGTCGAAAACCCCCATGATCGCTTTGTCACGCCGCAGCGTCGAAGCGACGTCTTCGCCGACGCGTCGCGCGTCGGCGCTCGCCGAACCAGCGTCAAATGCTTGAACATGGGAGGTGTCGTGGAACACCGGCTCACCGCGCAACCACACCCTCAATCGCTCATTGAACCACTCGTCCTCGAACGATTCGCTCCACAACGTGCTGTATTCCACGCCAGCTTTGGTCAGCGACCCGTTGAGGTTCAGCAAACCGACCAGCCCCGGCCATTGCCCCGACCAATTCGCGACCGTCAGGATCGGCCCGCGGTGCGTCATGAGTCCGGCGAGGACATGGTGTGAGTATTGCCACACGGCTTCGGCGACAATCAACGGCGACTCGGGATCGATCGACCGAAACACCTGCATGCCTTCTCGTTGCGAACTAATGAATCCGTGCCCCCGGCCCGCGTCGAAGGCGTGTGCCCGAGTGACGGTTCCCCCGTGCCGCCGGATCGCCAGTCCCAGCGCGGCTTCCATTTCCTTTTGGGCTTCCCAACAAACTTGATTGGCGGACTCGCGAAGATCGCCGGAAGCGATGAGTGTGATGGACATGAGGGGAACGTTGAGGGTTGAGACGGGAGACTGGAAGTTGTGGCTGCTTAGCGCGACCTGAGGTTAGCCAACACGATGCTTGAGAAGCTGTCGGGCCGTAAGCGCCAGTCGACTGCATCCACTGTTTGGCACGCTTCTCGTCGAGATCAAATCTCGCGGGCGGCATCGCAAAGTCAAACGACGGGTTACTGATTCGTTCATTGGTGCTTTTTGGGCATCCACGCACTTGATT
>JBCBLJ010000202.1:0-11121 GCA_038520195.1 Planctomycetota bacterium | reverse complement strand
GTTGGCTGCGACGAATTCTCATTCACAACATGGGGCATGTCGTGCAACGTCATGTCCTCGCTGCCAAGCGAGATGTTCGTCGCGAAGTCTCACTCGACGATGTCGGTCTCACGATGGAACAATCGACCGCTCGGTTGGCGGCGGTTTTGGCGGACGTTGGCCCAACGCCGAGTGACAACGCGCTCCGACACGAGGCCGGGCTCGTGCTCGCCGACGAATTGGAATCGCTTCCGCGTGAGTATCGCGAGGTGATCGTCCTGCGACACCTCGAAGGCCTCTCATTTTCGGAGGTCGGCGACCGAATGAACCGGTCGGCGGGCGCGTCGCGGATGCTCTGGATGCGCGCCATCGCAAGCTTGCGCACTCGCTTCGAAGCCAGGGGCGTGATGTGAGCACATCGATTCATCAAGACGATCCTTCGCGGGTCCAATCAAATCCGTTCGATGAACTTTCGGCCGAAGATCAGGAGACGCTCTCGGAGATCCTTGAAAGCTACCTCGCCGACATGGAACGCGGAGTCCCGGTTTCCCCGGAGACTCTTCTGCAGCAGCATCCGAGATTTCGCAACGTCCTGAGGTGGTACCTCGAGAGTCTGAGCTTCCTCACACTCGCGAGCGAACAACTCGGAACCACGGCGCCACCCGCGACACAGCGACAAGAACTCGGTGATTTTGAGATCGTTCGTGAGATCGGCCGAGGCGGAATGGGAATCGTCTACGAAGCATCTCAAAAATCACTCGGTCGGAAGGTCGCATTAAAGGTATTGCCTTTCGCGGCCGTGCTTGACCAGAAACAGATCGCGCGATTCCGGAATGAGGCGCAAGCGGCTGCGCAACTTCACCATGACCACATCGTGCCGGTCTACTCGGTTGGAACCGATCGCGGTGTGCACTACTACAGCATGCAGTACATCGAGGGGCAATCGCTGGATCGGGCGATCTCTCAACTGCAAGCGTGCGAAGATCACGCGTCCGACGCGATCGCGGATGTCTCAACGGAGAAACGGGTTTCATTCTCGACGAATCGAAGTGTCCGCACACGTGATCACATTCGATCCGTGGTCGAGCTCGTGATTCAAGCCGCCGAGGCGCTGCATCATGCCCACGAATTTGGCGTCGTGCATCGCGATGTCAAACCGTCGAACCTTTTGATCGATCGAGTCGGAAAGCTCTGGGTCACCGACTTTGGACTGGCCCGTTGTCAGAGTAGTGTCACGATCACGATGACGGGCGATTTGCTTGGAACGCTACGATACATGAGCCCCGAAGCGGCCGCGGGCAGTGGTCACCTGGTCGATCAACTGAGCGACGTTTACTCGCTCGGCGTGACGCTTTATGAACTGCTCACGCTGACGCCGCCGCATGACCAGACCGACCGATCACGACTGCTTGAAGCGATTCAAGACAAAGACCCTCCGCCGCCGAGGAGTCATAACGGAGCCATTGATCTCGACCTGGAAACGATCGTGCTGAAGGCGATCAGCAAGACGCGTGATCAGCGTTATTGCTCGTGCCAAGCATTCGCCGATGACCTACGTCGTTTTCTTGATGGCCAGCCACCACTCGCCAAACGACCCACACTGATCGACCGCGCCGCGAAATGGGCGACGCGACGTAAGCGCCTCGTCGCGTCCACGTTGGCTGGGCTACTGGCTTCAACGTTGATCGCGTTCGCGACTGTAACGTTACTCCTAGCCGAGCGGCGCAAAACCGATGTCGCACTCGCGGAGGCGGAATCGAACTTCGCGCAGGCGCAGATCAATCTCGGGAAAGCGATTGAAGTCGTGGATCGCTTTGGATTGCGACTCTCGAATGAGTTGAGCACGATTCCGGGTGCCGAATCGATTCGTCGCCGCATGCTCCAACAGACACTCGGTGACTTTCAGCAATTCGCCGAACAAATGCGAGATGACGGGGCGATGCGTCGAGCCATGGCGCTCTGTCAAGCACAGATTGCTTCGATGCATCGTCAACTCGGCCAGTTCGATGACGCGACCGACTCTTATCGTGATGCCATCGACCTCTACGACGAGCTTGAATCCGACAGCGCGGACGTGGTCGATCGTCTTACCGCGATTCGCCATGAGAAAGCCGTTTGCCACAACAATCTTGGCGAACTGTTGTTTCAACGTGGCGACATCGACGCGGCGACAACCAGCTACGAGCGGGGCCTCGCGCTGGTGAGGAAACTTGTCGCTGATGCGCCGGACGAAACTCACCGTCACCTCCTCTCGGCAACGCTCGTCAACTACGGCAACTTGGCGAGAGCGCGAGATGAGCGAAGCAGAGCGCGTGCGATGTATCGGGAAGCCGTTGAGTTACAGCGACGACTCTGTGACGATCATTCGAACGACACTCGTTACCGACGGGAGCTTGCCGTTTCCTACGCGCAGTTAGCGTTTCTGTGGTCGGCCGATGATCTGAACGAGGCCGATCGATTGAACCAGCTCGCCATTGAGCTTCATCAAGCACTGGTCGATGCCGAACCGCACAACCTGCTCGCGATCTCGGAGTTAGCGACGTGCTACAACCATCGCGGCGGTATCCTCAGTGGGAGTGGCCGAATGGAAGACGCGCAGGCTGCGCATTGTCGCGGACTCGAACTTCAGCAGCAACTCGTCTTGCGGGCCCCTTCGGTGGTCCGCTTTCAAGAACAGCTTGCCGTGGGATACAACAACCTCGGCCAGATGTTGATTGTCGGCGATGCATCGCTGATCGAAGAAGCCATCGAGCAATTCGACAAGGCACGTGAAGCGCTTTCAAGCCTCGTCGAAACGTCTCCCGAATCGCCGCACTACAAAGCCCAACTTGGAGGCGTGCTCTCCAATATTGCTCCACTATTGGAAGAGAACGATCCCGAGCGGGCCGAACGTCTCTATCGCGAAGCGGTACGCTATCAACAACAAGCCGTCGAACGTTCTCCAGAGATACTTGATTTCCGCTTGTGGCTCAGTTCCAGCTACGTCAAATTTGGTCGTTTCCTCCGCTCACGTGGTGAGAGCGACGCAGCGGGAACGCTGGTCAAATGGCGCCGCGAACTCTGGGACAAAGATGCTGAACGACTTTATCGTGTCGCGGTCGAGTTTGCCGAAACGGTCTCGATCGCCACCGATCAGGAGCAGAAACAGAAATGGAGTGAGTATGCCGCGGAGACGTGGCGGCGCGCGATTCAGCTCGGCTTGCCAGATGCGGGCAAAAAACGTGCGGACCCTGCGTTTGCGATCTTGCGAAACAATCCCGAACTCAACTTTGCGCCAGCACCATGAACGGCCCTCAGCAACGAAGAAGACCCCGACAGTCGCGTCACCGTGCCCTGAGAGTAGAAGCCTGCGAAGCGCGCTGTCTGCTCGCCGGTCCCGATGCGCCCTCCAGCGGAACGAGCGTCGTCGATACCTCTTCAGCTGACGCATCGGCTGCTCCCGGATTGATCGCTGCTATCGACGTGGCCGTGACGAACGAAGGACGAATTGAAAGCCTCTTCACGACCAACCACTCTCCGATTGTGTTCTATGAATTCACGGTCCGCTCGGCAGTGACGTCCGGCCATGACGGGGACCGTGTCGGTGATGCCAACGCCTGGCAACCGTTCATCACCCCTTACTATCAATCATCTTCGCAGGCGTTCTTGGACCGGTCCCACGGCACGAAACGGTTGCTTTCTCCGCCGCCTCCGTACACACCGTCGATCCAACGTCTTCCATTTTATCGCCTTCCGATTCAAGCACCGGGTGTCGAGGGTACATCACCTTCGCAACCGCCAACCTCTGAAGGAGCTGTGGTCTCCAGTCCGGACGCAACACGCATCGCCACTCCGCTCGATGGCCCGTTGCCTGTCACCGGAAACGATCCACCGAATCTGGGGGAACTGCCTCGCGGCGAGGGCGGCGTTGAATCACTTGTCTCGAGTGTCGCCGTTCAAGCGATTCCCATTTCATCAGACCGGCTTTCCGCCGTTTCCGTCCCTGCGCACATCGCTCAAACCGATTCGGATGCGTTTTTCCGTGCGAAGTTCCTTCGCGTGAACAATGACTCGACCGCAATCGAAGCCACTTCCGTCGTCACCAATGAGGCAACCTCGCCGCATTCATCGACTCCATCGAATCACGCCCCCGGCGCCGCAACGGTACCGCGCGACTCGCAATGGTCTCCTGATTTCGTAGTAACGATCCGAGGGCCCGAGGCTCCGCTTGTGTTCGAGCACGACTCGCAGCAATACATCACGACGACTGTGAAAGGCACCGAATATGATCCGCCCCAAAAAGAGTTGCTCGAATCAGCCGATACCTCTCACACCATGTCGGGGCCGCACACAACGTCGTTCATCGTTTCGGCGATGTTCAACTCTGCGGCACTTCGCGAGAAGTCGCACCCCGCCGCCATGCTCATTATTATCGGCGTGCTTTGGACACAAGTGAATCATCGGTCGGAGAAGCACCGACCACCCAATCAGCAGCCGACGCGTTGGTCTGCTCGGCGTCTCACGGATTGATGTCGAGCACGTACTTTCCGAACTGAGGAGAAGAGGCCATGCACTGAAGCGCCTCATTGCCTTGGTCGAGTGTGAAGGCGCGATCGATGATCGGCCGGATTTGATGCTTGTCTACGAAATCGAGCATCGCTGCGAAATCGCGTGGGGATCCCATTGTGGTTCCGATCAATTGGAGCTGCTTCCAAAATACCTTGAAGAGATCCAGCTTTTGCGGCGCCCCCGCGGTCGCGCCGTAGTTAACGATTCGCCCCCCGGGCGCGACGAGTCCCAGCAGGCTCGCATACCCGGCACCGCCCGCACCATCAACGATCAAACTTGGCGGTGGTCCTTGATTCAACACTGCTCTCGTCCAGCCGTCGTCGGAGTAGTCGAATCCGCCTTTGGCACCCTTCTCGACGGCGCGTCGAATTTTCTCTTGCGACGATGATGTCACCCAAACCTCGGCCCCCGCAGCCACTGCGAACTGCATCGCCATGGTGGCAACGCCGCCTCCGATGCCTGTGAGCAATACGGTTTCGCCCGACATCAAACCACCTCGTGTAAACAAGGCGCGGTACGCCGTCACACCGGCGAGCGGAAGCGCCGACGCATGCAACCAATCCAGATGACCGGGCTTGGGATGCAATTGCGAAACAGGGGCAGCGACCTCACCCGCGAAGGTACCGTCACGCGGTGAGCCGAGTATCTGAAATTCACTCGATTGCACTTCCGGTTGCTCGCCCCACCCCACGCCGGGGTCGAGAATCACTTCACGTCCAAGCCAATGCTTGTGAGCGTCGCCGCCGACTCGTGTCACAACGCCCGCACCATCGGAACCCAGAATCACTGGCGGTTCGATGCCTGGATAAAGACCTTGGGTGATCCAGTAGTCGCGGCGATTGAGCGACGCCGCGCGGAGCTCGACGATCACTTCGTCTTCGGCCGGTTCGAGCGGCGGACGATCCGTCAATTCGAGCGGTGTCTTGATTTCATTGAGCACCAGCGCCTTCATCCTGTCCTCCAAACTTTCGAGGGCCGTCGTCCGTAGTGAGCCGTGCTGTGGTCGCTCTCGAACACTTCGCGGGCGGTTACACTATCGACAACGGAGTGGAAGGTCCACTGACGTGGTCCCAGACTTCACCCCACCACCCTCGAAGGAGCCATCGTGAGCAACGCCGCGTGGGATCACCTCCGCCAGCTCGCGCTCCGGGCTGTGCCAGCCATGCTCGTAGTGGCCATCGTGGGATGCAACCCCGACACGGCGCCCGTGGGATCGTCTCCGGAGGCTTCTTCAACGGCGAACGTTGGCGATGAACCGACGGATGACCCGCCGGCCGAATCGAATCGCGATCAGCAGCTAGCCGACGCGGACGCGATGATGGAGGCAGCGGACTACGAGGCCGCCGAAGCCATCCTCAGGCCGCTGTTGCTAAAGGACCCAGAAGACACCGAAACGACGTTTCGATTGGCCACGATTCGAGCTTTGACGGGTGATCTTCCCGCGGCCATTGAGCTGCTGGACTCGATTCCCGTCGATCACCCCGAGGCGGGGCTTCCGGCGCTGGGACAGTCAGCGGACTGGTGTTTCCAAGCCGAACGATACGGCGAAGCCGAACGTCGCTACAAGCAGATCCTCGAGAGTATTCCCGGCCTGGCGATCGCACACCGAAAACTGGCGGAGCTGTTCAACCGGCAGGGGCGGCGTCATGAAGCGGCCCAGCACGTTTACATGCTTTGCGCTCAGGGCAACGTTCGACAAGACGAACTGCATTCGTTGATCGTCCTGAGCGACGCGATGAACGGCGAAGCCGATGACGGAGACCCCAGCGCTGTCGACTACAGCCCGATCGGTGCCTCGGGTACGGCGAGGCAGTTGTTCACCGAGCATCGTTACGACGAAGCGGCCGAGGTACTTGAGCCCGACTATTTGGCCAACACGCTACCGCCATCGATGGTTGCGTTCTACGGCCGATCACTCGCCGAGGCTCAGGAGGATGAGTCGTTTCTACGATGGCTTGCCGCCGTCGACGATCCGGTTCGTGATTATTCCGAGTACTGGTCTGGCCTGGCAACGTATCTCGCCGCTCAGCGGGAGCATGAGTCCGCCACGCGGGCGGCGATGGAAGCGCTCGTACGTGACCCGACCGATTTTCGCTCCATCAACCGGCTTCACTTAACGCTCAAGTTGATGAATCGAAGCGACGAAAGCGCAACATGGGAACAACGTTGGAAAACGTACAAGCAGGTGTTGAACATCAACAATAGCGTTTCGGAAGGTGACAGGCCCAATGTCGACGCGATCGAAGAGTTAGCAGCTCAGTTGTTTGCCATCGATCGTCGACTTGAAGCGGTCATGTGGAAGTCCGTGGAGTCGATTTATCGCGGACAGCCTCCACAGACGCTGCAACAATGGAATGCCCAGCGAGAGCAGTTGGTGTCTGCTGGGGCGATCTTGCCCAGCCCCGAAAGCCGGCTTTGCGGGATGAGCCTGGACAGTTACCCACTTCCGAACCTCAGTCGACTCGCCGACGCAAGCAAACGCCCTCGTGCGGCCAACGACGCTTCCGCCCAGAACGACACTTCGGCCGCCTTCGCTGACATCGCGGAATCGATCGGATTGAAGCATAGGTACCGACTCGGCGGAGAAGACTTACGGTCCGGGTTCACGATGTATCACCAGACCGGGGGCGGTGTGGCAGTGATCGATTATGATCGCGACGGCCGTTGCGATCTTTACTTCGCACAAGGAGCCTCCGGGCCACCGACGTTTACCGCCCCGGAAACCAATGGGCTGTTTCGCCAGTTGTCGGAACAAGCCATCGACGACGTGACGGCAAACGCCGACGTTGGTGACCCGCGTTATACCGTTGGTTGCACCTCGGGCGATTGGAACCAAGATGGCTTTCCTGATCTTGTCAGCTCCAATATCGGCACGAGCGTGCTTTGGATCAACAACGGAGATGGCTCGTTTCGTCAGCAGAAACTTGCCGATCGTGACGACTTTGAACGGGTGCCGACATCGGTCGCGATCGCGGACCTCAATGGCGACGCGCTGCCGGACCTGTTCGAGTTGAATTACCTGAACGATGCATCGCTGGGCACGTTGCCCGAACGTGATGGCGCGGGTGCCGTGGTCGAGGCCGTCGGCCCCGCCGACTTTGACCCCGCGGCCGATCGCATCGGCATCAATGACGGGAGCGGCGGTGTTAGTTTTCAACCCATCACGAAGGACCCCGTTCAAATGCATCACGGTTTGGGAATCGTGATCGCTGATTTTGACGGCCGAACCGGGAACGAGATTTTTGTCGGCAATGACAAATCCGCGAACCAGATGTGGGTCCGAGGGGAGGACGGAAATTGGTTTGACCAAGCATTCGTCAACGGCACCGCCTTTTCCTCCGATGGCGGAGAGACCGCGAGTATGGGAGTCTCATCGGGCGACTATGACAACAACGGAGTGCTCGACCTGCACATCACGAACTTCCAAAACGAAAGCGTGTGCCTGTACCTCGGTGATGAAGGTGTCTTCCGTGACCGCGCCGCGGCCTACCGTCTGGGCGCGGCGAGCCGCTCGGTGCTCGGATTCGGCACTCAGTCGCTGGACGAGAACAACGACGGTTGGCTCGATCTGGTCGTCACCAACGGACACATCGATGACTACCTCAAGATGAGCGGACCCTACCGACAAAAGGCTCAGTTGTTTCGGCACCGAGGCGATCGGTTTGAATCGCTTGAGGTCGAAGATGATTCGGGGTATTGGTCAGGAAGGCACCTCGGACGCGCGCTCGCGCGGCTGGATTACAACGGCGATGGCAAGCAGGACTTTGTCGTCACTCACATGGCGGATCCCTCCGCACTACTTATCAATCAGTCCGCCAATCGCAATCATTGGCTCCAAGTGGAACTCGTTGGCGTGCAGAGCGAACGTGACGCGATCGGTGCCAAAGTAACCATCACCACCGAGGGGCGAAGTACCTCAAGATGGCTGACTGGAGGCGATGGCTACCTCTGTCGAAACGAATCGGTTGTGTGCTTCGGGCTCGGTGGGTCTCGCGTGATCGAAACTCTGGTCGTGGACTGGCCAAGCGGCAGGAAGGACGAGTACAGGGGAATGGACGTGGATCAGCGAATCCTGATCGTCGAAAGCGAGCCGCAGACATTTGCATTGCGAGCGAGCGATCGATGATGTTGCGTGCCTCCTCGCTTTGGCTCTTGGCCTTACTACTGGGCATCGGTTGCGGCACCGAGAAGACAGCCCAAGAATCGGCTCCCGCGAAGACCGAGCGCGCCGCGACGGCGTCCGACGCGGGGAAGTCCAACCCGACCGACGCGCCCGAACCGACGTCAGCAGAAGCGCCAACGCGCGATGAAGTGATCGCAGAGTCGGAAACGCTACTGCAGCGTGGAAAGCTGGAGGAAGCCGCCGGTCGCCTGCAAACGTTGTTGGTGCTCGATCCCGAAGATGTCGAGGTCGTCTTTCGCTTGGCCAACATTCGTGCTCAGCGCGGTGACCTCGCCGGTGGCGTTGAGTTGCTCGAATCGATCCCTGTCGATCATCCCGACGCGGGCTTTCCGGCTTTGGGACAATCGGCCGACTGGTGCCTCCAGCTGAAACGATACGATGAGGCGGAGCGACGTTATCGCCAGGTCCTTCAATTGTTTCCTCGGTCTCCGGTTGCACATCGAAAGTTGGCGTTCCTTTACAACTGCCAAGGAAGACGCCACGAAGCGGCGTCGCACGTTTATGAGCTGTGCCGACAGGGCAACGTGCGCCAGGATGAGCTGCATTCGCTGATCCACCTCAGTCATGCGATGCACAGCAAACTCTCCGCCGACACCGCGTCTTCAGCAGCGGCGGCGAGTGATGAGACGGAGTACTTGCCCACGGGTCGCGCCGCCGATGCGCGGCTGTTGTTCACGCAGGAAAAGTATCGCGAAGCCGCCGCGGCACTCGAAGCACTGATCGCCGGCGGGGAGCAACCGCCGGCGGTGATCGCTCTATACGGCCGTGCCGCCGCCGAAGCCCAAGATGAGGCACGGTTAACGCAGTGGCTCTCGCAGGCCGATCCCACCCTGCGTGACTTTGCCGAATACTGGGCCGCACTTGGGCTCTGGCTGCTAACCGAGAATCGTTACGACGAGGCGGCGCGGGCGCTTTTGGAGGCGATCGATCGTGACCCGACCGATGTCCGTTCGGTGGGTCGTCTTCGTTCGGTCATGCAAACGCTGGGCCGGCCGGAAGACGCCGATCGGGTTGAGGCCCGCGCGGTGCTCTTGCAGCAATTGTTTTCAATCAACAACCGAGTCGCCGATGCGACGCCACCGGATCTGCAGGCCATCGAGTCGCTCGCCCAAACGCTTGACTCCCTTGGCCGAGGGCTCGAAGCGGTGCTGTGGAGAACGATCGCGGCGTATCACCGTCAAGCACCACGGGCGGAGATGCAACGCTGGAACGCTCAGTTAGCAGAGTTGGCGCGATCCGAATCACCGGCGGGTGATGACACCGCGAGACGATGCGCGATTCGCCTGGAGGAATTCCAAGTCCCGTTGGTGAAACTCAAACCATCGACTTCAGCGAAGAACGTGACGACAAGGGAACAACGCATCGAGCCGCGATTTGAAAACGTCGCGGCCGAAGTGGGAATTGACCACGCCTACCAAGTCGCAGCGAGTCCTCAGCCGCGAGGCTTCTCGGTCTATCAATCGGTCGGCGGAGCGGTCGCCGTCTTCGACGCCGACTTAGACGGAAACCCCGACCTGTACTTCGCTCAGGGTGGCTCGGATCCTCCCAATTTCGTTGGCACACAAAGCAACGTCCTGTACCGCAACGTCAATGGCGTGGCGACGGATATCACCGAATTCGCGGGTGCCGGCGAAGTGAGATACTCAACGGGCGTCACCGCCGGCGACTGGAACCAAGATGGTTTTGCCGATCTGGTTGTGGCGAACATCGGCGCAAACTTGCTGTTGATCAACAACGGTGATGGCACGTTTACCCGCCAGAATTTCGACAACCGCGATGACAAGCATTTGATGACGACATCGTTGGCCGTTGCCGACTTGAGTGGGGACGCCATACCCGATGTGTTTGAGCTGAACTACCTTCATGATCCGCAAATCAGTCGTCGCCCCAAGACAAGCCCTCGCGGTGAGGTACTCGAGTCTTTGATGCCACAAGAGTTTCAGCCCGGACTCGATCGTCTCATTCTCAATGCTGGCGATGGTACGATTTCGTTTCGAGACATGAAGGACACACCCTCCCCGGCTCGTGCCGGACTCGGCGTCGTGGTCGGCGACTTTGATCATCAAAGCGGCAATGAAGTCTTCGTCGGCAATGACGTTTATGCCAACCAACTCTGGCGGAGAGGCGAGGAGGGCGGTTGGAGTGACATCGCCATGCAAGTGGGATGTGCGTATGGATTCAGCGGCGCGAAAACAGCTTCGATGGGAATCGCCGCGGCGGACTTCGACGGCAACGGATGGCTCGACTTTCACATCACGAACTTTCAGGGCGAAAGCGTCAGCCACTACCTCAACGATCAGGGGATGTTCCGCGATCGCAATCTTCAATACGCGTTGGCCGCGCCGAGCCGGGCAGTACTCGGGTTTGGGACCCAAGCACTCGACTTTGACAACGACGGCGACCAGGACTTG
>JBCBLJ010000978.1:0-2773 GCA_038520195.1 Planctomycetota bacterium | reverse complement strand
TTCCCTTGCGTACTCAGGAGTATCGCGTTGCCGTTTTGCTGCCGATGGACATCGGCTACGGTCGCGGTGTGATGCAGGGTGTCGGGCAGCACGTTAGCCAGGTCAATCGAGACGACGCTTGCTCTAACTGGCGAATCTATCGGTCAGAGCCAAGTGTCAGCGTCTTGCCGCTGATGAAGAAGTGGAAACCTGACGGGGTGATTGCTCACATCGCGAGTCAGGAATTGGCGCGTCCGT
Source organism: Planctomycetota bacterium (assembly GCA_038520195.1). Classification (GTDB taxonomy): domain Bacteria; phylum Planctomycetota; class Planctomycetia; order Pirellulales; family Pirellulaceae; genus Stieleria. Next base: position 2,536 of record JBCBLJ010000978.1, on the reverse strand, counting down.
TGTCACGGATCAAGCAGCCCGTCGTCAACACGACCAGCACTGTACCGGATTGGCATGGGCCCCTCGTGGAAGTCGACCATGACGAGATCGGGCGGATGGCGGCCGATCACTTTCTATCGCGAGGCTTTCGAAGCTTCGGCTACGTCGGGAGCGAATGGGCGGGATTCTCGATCGCACGCGAAGCGGCGTTTCGATCGGGCATCGAAGCCAGCGGCTACCGCGTCAGTACGTGTCACCTCGATTACCTTCCGTCTCCGCCCACGGATCAGGCATGGAACCATGTCGATGCGCAACTCGTTCGTTGGATCAAGCAACTTGAACTTCCTTGTGCAGTCCTTGCGTCCAACGACCGTCCCGCACGAGAACTCGCTGACGCGTGTCAGTCACTCCGACTGGATGTACCCGATGAAATCGCAATTCTCGGAGTCGACGATGATGAGTACGAGTGCTTCCTAGGGGAACCACCCATTTCCAGCATCGTCAATCCGAGCGAAGCAATCGGTCACGCGGCGTGTCAATTGCTCACGGAGCTAATGGATGGTGGAGAGCCGCCGAAGATGAGTCAGGTTTTAACGCCACCGCGAGTGATTGTGCGCCAGTCGAGTGATTCGTACGCGGTGCAGGATCCGTACCTTCGCGAGGCGTTGGAGATGATCCGTCGTGACGCGGTGAATGGAGTGACGCCCGCGATGATTCATGACCGCTTGGAGTGTTCTCGACGATTACTCGAGCGCCGCTTTCGCACGCTACTCGGGCACAGCATGCTCGAAGAAATTCGCCGCGTGCAGTTGCGTCATGCTCATCAGTTGTTGCTCGAAACACGGTTGCCCATCGAGCGGATCGCGGACCTCGTCGGGTTCACCCATCCTCGGACGTTTAGCACCTTATTTAGAAAGCGCTTCGGGAGTTCACCGACCGACATCCGACGCCGCGGTGACGCGGAAGCGTAATTCAAGCGGTCTCGGGTAATTCGGCCCCAACAGGCTTGTCGCAAACGATGAGGCGAGAGACGCAATTGCGTCTATCGCGGGCGGCGCACACGCCCATACTTGGGAACGATGTCAAATGAACTCCCACAGACGTTGCCCCCGTCCGATAATCGCGATGCCCAAGCCTCGCGTGACGCGATCCTTCCCACCGGATCGAAATGGCCTTTCGTCCTGCTCGCGAGTTGCTTTCTGTGGTGGGCGATCGCGAACAACTTGACCGACCCGCTCGTCAAGGTCTTCAAGGAGATCTTCGGGATGAGCACGTTTCAGGCGTCGCTCATTCAGATGGCATTCTACGGCGGCTACTTTTGCATGGCGTTGCCCGGTGCGATGGTTGCCCGCAGGTTCACTTATAAAACGGGTGTCCTCGTCGGGTTGGGCGTCTATGCCCTTGGTTGCTTTTTGCTTTACCCAGCGATGCTGGCCGAGCAGTTCGTGTTCTTCTGCTTTGCCTACTACGTCTTGGCTTGCGGCTTGGGAGTTCTTGAGACGAACGCCAACCCCTATGTTTTGGCGCTCGGCAGCGAACACACGGCGACGCGAAGGCTGAACTTCGCCCAATCGTTCAATCCGATCGGTGCAGTCTTGGGAATCGTGTTGTGCCAAGTCCTAGTGATGGCGAGGTTGCCTCAGGATGACAACGGGAACCTCTCGATCGCAACCAATCAAGCGTCGACATCGCTGACGACGGTCATCATTCCGTATCTTTCCGTCGCCACCGTTTTGGCGGTGGTCTGGGTCGCGATTTTGATGACCCCAATGCCCCTCGCAAAAGAACAGCAGAAAGAGCTCCGTTTGATTAGCACTGCGGGGCGGCTCGTCCGCAACGCAAACTACGTCTTTTCGGTGGTGGCGCAGTTCTGCTATGTCGGGACGCAAATCAGTGTTTGGACCTACACCAACTTTTATATTCCCGAGGCGATCGGCGTTTCCCAAGAGACAGCTTTGAAGTGGCACACGGGGGCGCTCATTCTTTTCGGTGTCATGCGCTGGGTGTTTACGGGTCTGATGAGCCGTTATCGGGCATCATCGCTGTTGCTCGTAGCGGCAACACTTGCGGCAGTCGCAACCGCCTGCGTGGTGACTGTTGGCGGAATGCTCGGTGTCATCGCTCTGGTCTGCGTGAGCGGTTTCATGTCGATGATGTTCCCGACGATCTTCGGTCTTGGATGCAGTGATCTCGGGGAAGACACCAAATTGGCTTCATCAGGGCAAATCATGGCGATCATCGGCGGTGCCATTATCACACCTCTACAAGGATCGATGGTCGATTCGGTCGGCGTGCATTTCTCGTATCTATTGCCTTTCGCCTGCTTCGTCGTGATCGGTGCATACGCGGTATTCAGTCGATCCATCGAGCAGAAGTCCTCGGAACATTCCCGAGCGCGTTCTGAATCCTCCCCCTCCTAGGAACTTCGTCCCATGTCCCGAATCAAGCCAATCGTTCTTAGCGGCCTCTTGCTGGTCGTCACCGCTTTCCTCGGAGGGGGAGGATTCAGAACGCGCTCGGGAATGTTCCGAGGACTTCTGCTCGATGGATCGACTGA
>JBCBLJ010000150.1:0-13193 GCA_038520195.1 Planctomycetota bacterium | reverse complement strand
CGGATTGGTCGACCGGTTCATGAAAATCGTCCGTGAAGAAACCACCCACCGGTCTTGAGGTCGCAGTAGATCCACCACTGATGCCCCGTGTCGGTTTGGACGCGGAAGTAATCACGGCGCACCGTCGGCCCGTCCCACCATGCGGTTTCGATCCGTTCGGGACCGCAACAATGAACGGCTTGGTGTAGCCGCCCTTCGTAACGAAACGCCGGAAGCGGATCGGTCACAGTGGGTGCATCAGTCCCAGGAGGCTTTCGCCCTGAAGTTGAGGTCGCGGTGGCTTGCAGTGCAACGGGCCTTCGGAGCAAACACATCGGTCGACGCCTCGCATCCTTTGTCGTCGGCACGCGAAGCCGCTGTTGATCATTGGCGTTGTTACGCCGTGTACGTGAGGGAAGTTGCCGAAGTGATTTGCGGGTTCGGTGGTCGGTCAACGAATACGTTCGATAAGACTTTTCAGGTAGCGGGTTGTTATTCACACGCACGCCAAGCACGCCATCGCGGCCAAGTCGGCCCGAGAGTTCATCGACCAAACGAGCCAAAGGCCGAGCACCGACGCCTTCGGAGGATGGCGTCTCTTCGCCAGCGAGGAAACACTTCTGCGTGGTACGGAGTGCCCCGCTCTGCAGCGTGGTTATTGTGATGCGCGTCACCGTTGACGGTAGCTTGCTGCTCTCGATCGCGGATTGCAACAAGCAACTGATGTGTTTCCGTTCAAGAGTCGGTGCAAACAGTCCGATCACTTTGTCTAGTCGCGAGTGGCCCGTTAGGTCCAGGCGACAAGCCAATCGTAGTGCCCCACGTTGGCTTGTCGCCAAACTCGCCACTATCTCTCCGGCCAATCGGTCGATTCGATCCGCCAGGATCTCAAAGTCATCGGTCGGGTACTCAAGGACCATCGACACCTCACATGCGGGCTGGTCTCGAAAGACACTCAACGGGACTTCCACTTCACCGAGGACTTCGGCGATTCGCCCCATCAGTTCTTTCCCCAATCGTTTTGCCAGGCCATCACGTGGTAGACGTAGCAAAGCCCCGATGGTCTCCACACCCAGTCTTTGCAGCGTGACTTCGGTCTCGACGGCAAGCCGCAGACCGAGAATTGAAAGGGGTGCAAGGTCTTCAACGGGTCGCGCGGAGAGATAATCGGCGACCGGATTCTCGTGGGCATGGGCCCAGGCCGCGGCCGCGTTATCGGCGACCGCGATCTTACCCCGCAGGCCCAACCCGGCGAGTATCCGATGGACCTCCGCCAGCACATCGGTCTCGTGTCCAAACAAGTGCGTGACACCGGAAAGGTCACAAAATAGCGTTTCGGGCTGGTGCAATATCTGGCCCGCCCATGGCCGTTGATCGAGTGACTCAATCGCAACGAATGGGCTGATGTTGGTTTGCAGGATCGATGCAACCCGCTCCAAAGCAATGGCGTCGGCGATCGGATCGTGCTGGATTACCCAGGGCTGCTGGATCGAATCTCGACCGGCGGTGTTTTGCTTCGTTTGACTGACGGCGTTTTGACCGACAGCATTTTGCTTGGCGATTACCAACTCCGTGGCTTGGGCGATCGCGATGCCGGGACGAACGCCCATTCGTCGCGCGATCGGACAGCAAGCGACGACGAGCCGGCCCCGCCGAGGATCGGTCTGCCAAAGGATGACGGGCCGCGTCGGAGCGTGCTCTTTAGGAAGCGGTTCGGACCCGTTTGACGTCTCGTGCTCGCCGAGCCCGCTTCGCAAGCGTTGGATCGGCCAATCGGGTAGCCAAAGACTGAGCAGCCGTTTCATTTGCCTGGTGGTCAGCGGAGGACAAAGTTTGAATTTCGGCACGATCGCCGATGCGAAGATCAACGCGTTTTCCCACGATCCCCCCACGGACTCGATCCAGAATCACGGTGATGCCGTCCGCCACCCGGCGGCTTTCCGAAACATAGAACTGAGTGTCCGAGAAACTCGGTTTTCGTCGGGCATGAAAACCACGCACCAAAAGTCCGGGCGTGCGTCCCGCTTCGGCAGCCAATTGCAGACGCCGGGCATCACGGTCATCCATTCCAACTGCCAACGATGCCCACACCGCCGCCACTGCGGTCGACCGCAGAGCGTGATCGATAGCCCAAATCGCATCTTGTCCGCCTCGGGGTCGCAGCAAAATCATTCGCTCCGCGGGCACACCCAACGCCACGCCGGCGGGTGGATAAAACGTGCCATCACAATCGATGATGACCAACGGACGATCCGGAATTTGACGCAACCGATTTGCCGCCGCCAACATCGCCAATGAACTGGCTGGGGCGCTCTTGTGAGCTGCCACCCAACCGGTCAACCCGCAAGGGTGCAAACCACCTTCGGGCAGCCAGTCATCGATGGTCGGGCAACCAGTAGAAAAGCAAGCTTGCTGAGCTCGGCGGGCGGTGACCGTCGCGTCGACTTGGGCGCGGAGTTTGCGGAGGACCGAATCTCGGTCGTTCGAAGATTCCGCCTCAGCAAACTCTTGGCAGACGGGATCGATCGGTTCGTGGGTTTCCGCGGAATGCCCAACGCTGACTCCCTCGACACCAACTCCGTCGACATCGGTCTGCCCCGCGGCTTGGGAAACGAGGCCCTCTTGCGGTGACGACTCTTGGGAAACACCGCCGGAAATCGGCGATGTGCCCATGAACGAGAAGAGTTGTTGATTCGCCACTTGATGATCCCCGAGTCATTCGCAGATACGATGCTAGCAATTACTGGCCCGCTTTTCCTCCCCCAAATGTCGCGAGAGCGGGCAGTTGTCTTCGGCACGCGATTTCAGGCCAAATCCAGCTTCCGATGAGAATCTGCGTTTGAGCTCGGCACCGTGCGTTTTGGACTTGGCCCTCTTCGCTCACGTTTTCGCGGCGGCCGCTCCTAAAGCCCGTTTTCAGCTGACCGAGTGAGTGGCGGCGGTCCGGGCGGCTTGAACAGCCCTGCGCTGGGCGACCAATTGGTATCGGAGCAGCACGAGTCGAGCGAGGTCTCCCATTCGCTGCACGCCCTCGACGGGCTCCACCGTTGGCTTCGAGCTGGTGGGCTGGGAAACGGTGGCCTGCTGAGCGGTGGCCTGCTGAGCGGTGGCCTGCTGAGCGGTGGGAAGAATGGTCGCCGAGGAAGCCGGGGCATCGAAAAGCATCAATTGTGTCATGGGAGTCTCTCGCTCAAGAACGGCCGAACCGCCAACGAAGCTGTCTCGTTGGTGTTGGCAATCTTCGTGAGCCCGCTGACACGTCCGGTCACAGACCGAAATTGGCTCCCGTCGCCTGGGGAGCCGCGACTGTCGGAGAACTTGATCATCGGCTAAAATCCGGTGCCGAGCGGGGCTCAACGGCCCCTCATCCCCCTCCAATTCCCACAGGTTTTCGAATGGCAGCCGCCGAAGCTGAAGAAATTGACTTCAAGATTTTGCCCGACGACCAGGACGAGAACAGCTTCGTAAGCATCTGGAATATTGCGTCGGCCACCTGCGACGGCGATTTGGCACAAACCCGAGCGTTGGCCTCCAAGCTGCTTAATTTCCTGTGCAAACGCGACTGCGATTTCGTCGTTTGCAGCTCGACCAACATTGAGTACCTCGACGAAAAATTCGAGTCCGACAACAAGATCCTGTACGACTGGAAGCCCGAAAGCGAACACGTCGATATCATCACCCAACATGCCGAGGTGCCGGGCCGTGCGTTCATGTCGTTCTTGAAAACGCACAAGTTCAACCCGGAAACGAAATACAACCCACGCCGCGCCGATCGCGTGGAGTGGTTCAATGAACGCTGGAACGTGGGTTAGCCCGCGGTGCGGTTGCGTGTGGCCTTCCTATCGGTGCTTGTGCTAACTCTGGCGACGGGCATCGCCGGAGCTCAACCACCTGCCAACGCCGACCCGTCTGCTGCTCCATCTTCGACGCAGACGCCGGGTCCAACTGAGCCAGCGCCGCAACAAACCAATGGGGATGGCGAAGCAGCTTCGGACCACGAGGCCGCAACCGAACAGGCAGCCAAGCCGGTCGACAGTTCGCTGCGGATGCCGACGCGAACGCTTCGCGAGTGGGCTGACCAGTTGTCCCATGACAGCTATCTGCGCCGAGAAGCCGCCTCGCGACATTTGATTCGAGGTGGTCGCGAAGCGATCCCGATCTTGATCGATCAACTCAAGAGCAACGATCTTGAAGTGGTCCAACGGGTCGTCGCGATCTTGACTCGCATTGCCGACGCGGAGGCTCCTGGCGAAAGTGAGCAGCCCGGATCGGCGTTTGATTCACTCCGTCGAGCCGCCGAGAAGGGCGTCGGCGTCAAGTCGTTTCTCGCCTCTTCCATCATCAATGGATTTTTGGAGCAGCGAGACTTCGACGCGCGCGAACAACTCGCCGCGGCGGGCATTTATATCGGCTTTGAAGACCAAGCGCTCGGTTCGAGCAAGAAAGAACGCGCGGTCGTTCGCATTGACGATGGATGGAATGGCAGCGAAAAGGTGCTTCCGTGGCTGCGTTGGGTCCGCGGCGTCAACTTTGCGGTCGTCGTCGGCCCCGCCGCTCAGCCAAAAGTGGTGCAGTGGGTCGTGCAGGTCCCCGGACTCGAGTCGCTCGTCATCAATGACGCCGAGATCAGCACCGATTCCATCCGCCACATTCGTCGTCCCCACACGATCAACGCCTTCGAACTACGCTACGTTCGTCTCGACGAGGCAAAGCTCCAGGCGATCGAGCAAGCCTCCATTCGCAACACGCTGTACCTCGTCGGCACCGGAGTCTCGGAAGAGCGTGTGGAGCAAATGCGTGCGAAACTACCGGGGCTTGATATCACTCTTCGACGCGGCGGTTTTCTGGGTGTGATCTGTTATCGTCCCGAGGGTGCCTACTGCCAAGTTGATGATATCACGCCTGGCAGCGGGGCCTCCCAAGCCGGTCTACAGCGAGGCGATATCATCATCGGCATCGACGGCGTTCGCATCTCGCGGTTCGAAGACTTGCAGAAGCAAGTTGACACCCATATCCCCGGCGATGACATTCAACTTCGATTCCGGCGCGGCACTCAAATCCTTGAAGGTACCGCGACGCTTGGCAAACTCGAAAACCCATGAGTCCAGTTTCCGGCGTGAAGCAAAAAACGCCCGAAAAAAAGGCAACGACACCGATACACGACGCTGCGTGGCGGCAATCGAAGTGGCGAGCCGCCGTCCGACGAAAGTTACTTCGTTGGTTCGATCAAAATGCCCGCGAGCTTCCGTGGCGAAGCGACCCTCAGCCGTATCACGTTTGGGTCAGCGAGATCATGCTTCAGCAGACTCAAGTCGCGACCGTGCTGCCGTATTACGCGCGCTGGCTCCGCGCTTTCCCAAACGTTCTCGCTCTAGCACATGCCGATGAAGCCGATTTGATGCGGCACTGGGAGGGGCTTGGCTACTATCGTCGCGTCCGCAGCATGCACGCGGCCGCGAAAAAGATCGTCGCCGACCACGGCGGAGAGTTTCCACTGGAGTACGACCAGGTGTTGGCCTTGCCCGGCATCGGCCGTTACACCGCCGGCGCGATTCTCTCGATTTCAAGCGACGCGAGACTGCCGATCCTTGAAGGGAACACGCAACGCGTTTTCAGCCGCTTGATCGGCCTGCGTGAACACCCAACGGAAAAAAACGCCAACGCGTTGCTGTGGGACGTCGCGGCGAAGATGTTGCCACGTTCCGGCTGCGGCATCTTCAATCAAGCCGCCATGGAATTGGGCGCCCTCGTGTGTCAACCGAATCCCAAGTGCGACGAATGCCCGTTGATGACGCATTGCAGCGCCGCCGAAACGGGCTCGCAGCAGGAGATCCCCGGTAAAATCAAAAAAATCCGGTACGAAGACAAGCATGAGTTCGCGCTGATCGTTCGTCGCGATCGCTCAACCAAGAGTGAATACCTCGTGCGTCCGTTGCCCGATGGTGAGCGATGGGCGGGGCTATGGGATTTTCCACGCCCGACTCACTTCCAAACACAAACTGCCGACGACGTTTGCCAATGGCTCGGAACGGAACTCAATCGGCAGGTGCATGTCGGACCGCGGCTGCAGACCATTCGACACGCGGTGACAAAGTATCGCATCCAGCTTGACGTGCATCAGGCGACTCTCGCGAAGCCACTTCCGACGCCCCGGAAACCTTGGCAATGGGCGAGTCTTGAGTCCCTCGCCGAGCTGCCGCTTAGCACCACCGGGCGGAAGATCGCCGACGCCCTCGCGCGGCGTCGGCAACCGATGCTGCCCGCTCTCGGTGATGACCGCGAGTGACGAAACGAACGTGCCCAAGCCGACAAACAAACTGCAGTTGATTTCCGCCAGCGAGGACGGCTACGCAACCCTTCACGCGGTGATCGATTCGCTATCGCGTGAGTGTCAACGGGCAGAGTTTCCATTTCAACATCGGGATCGCAACATCCGCGATGTCCTCGGACACCTCCATGCTTGGCAGGAGATGTTTTTTCTCTGGCACGACATCGGTATGTCGGGCCAGAAACCCGAAATGCCCGCCGCCGGCTATTCCTGGAAAACAACCCCGCAGCTCAATCGCGTGATCTGGGAACGCTACCAAGACATGCCTCTCGATCTTGTTCGGGACAAGCTTCACGACACGCACTCACGCCTCCAAAGCCTGATCGAGGGATACGGCGACGACGAACTGTTTGCAAAGCGTCGCTACGCGTGGACCGGCTCCACCTCTTTGGGCGTTTATCTGATTTCGGCGACGTCCAGTCACTACCAATGGGCGATCAAACTGATCCGCAAGTTCGCCAAAGCCGTCGCGAGCACTAACTGAAAACGGGACCTTCCGGATTTGCGGTGACTCCAAGCTCGCGTATCCGCTCTCCGATCCCGGGGTGCAACCATGTCGCTCGCCGCGATGATTCGTGATGCCGTGTGACCCGGACGAGCGCCGACGCGAGTGTCATGGCCGCGTCTTCTTGGGTGCTCGGAACAGCATCACAGTAAAGCGAAACCTCAATCGCCAACTGAGTGGCGTAACGGTCTGCGTCATGCTCGATGCGATAGCTGACCCATCGGATCAACACGATTGTCAGCGCGATACTCAGTCCACTTCCCAAGATGGCTCCCCAAGCCGCGAGCGACGGAGAGAATACTTGCGTCGTCGCCCAGCGTTCAAAAGCAAATCCGAGCAACCAAGCCGGCAAGAGGCTCAGAATTCGAATCGGAATGTGCCGTCGTTTCACGTGAGCCAACTCGTGGAGAATGACCATCGACAACTCGGCCTTCGTCAAGTCGGTCACAAGACGATCGCTCAGCACCAGAATACGGAATCGTCCCCACGCACCTGCGATCATTGCGTTGTGCGCGCGGCCGCCGGTATCCCAGACTAAAAGCCCCGTCTTGCGTTCACCGGCCGCGGCGAGCAAGTCTTTTATCCAGCCGGTCGTGTCAGGCGAGTTCGGCTTGGACTGCAACAAGAGCCTCACGAGCACTGGCGCCAAACACAACAACGACGTCGCGAGCAGTGCCCAACCGACCCAGGGCGGAAACCACGCCGGCACATGAATCAATGAGGCAATGTCAAACACCGCCATCAATCCCAACAAAGGAACCACCATCCAACCGACCGTGCCACGCGCCATGTCGGTCAGGAAGCGAGCCAAGGCCAGAGTGCCGGTTTCCCCGGCGCCCAATCGAGCGGCGAACGCAAACTCCGCGAGCCAAAGTCCCAACATCGCCAGGCAGGCCGGCAACAGCAGCACGAGGGACTGAAGGGTCAGCGACGATTCAACCACTGGAAGTTCATCGACATGGCTCGCAAGCCCGAAGCCGCCCAAGCAAAGCACGATCAAACCGAGCGACAGCCAACGGAGATACGTCGCCTGCCGATCAAAGAGCTCAAAACCGACTTCGTGCGGTACCTCGCCTCGTTCGATCGCGACGGCGATGATCCTTGCGGCCAAAAGACAGAGGCACCACCATGTCCCGATCAACATGCCGCTGAATGCCATGGCATGCGGAAGCGAGCACGCTGATTCCGGCAATGAGCCGCTGCAAAGCGAGAGAATGATTGCGAGAAAATAGTACAACTGCATCGGACACTTTGAATGCGAAAACCGCAGTATGACCCGATCCGACCAGATCGCGAGCGGCATCACGCGAACGACAGCTTCCACCGCGAGCGGCGATACGGTCGTGCCGATCAGCCGACTCACGCGGGCCGTCGCCGAGGACGCGGTACCCGCCGGTCTCGCCCCGATTTCGGTAAAACAGGGCCTCTTCATTCGCGACACACCTGCTCGAGCACCAAAACAACCGTCATCGCGTGGAAAACCTATGGCCAAAAAGGCACCCGGAAAGAGCCCGTTCGATTTCGCGATTCCTGTCGACGGGAAACAAGTCACCGCGCGCCGAGCCGGCGACCTCAGCGACCTTGAACTTTGTGTTTCCCCCAGCACCGTTGCCGCGAAGATCGCCTTGCGACACATGGCCAAAGCGATCAACCTGGCCTTGAAGCTTGACTACATCGAGTCGGAACTTGACGGCATCTATCACGCGTCCCGAGTCAAAGACGGCGCTGTGCACATCAAACACGCAGACTACTTTGGGCTCGGTGACGGGTTGATGGCTTCATTCGGTAAGACGGCGAAGTCATTCTCGCTAACGCTCAAGGGCCCCGACCCTGCGTCACCGGAGGGCAAACGCTGGATCAAAGCGCATGGCGGCGGGGCTATCGGCGGGATCCTTAATCTGGTTGGGCGTAAACTCAACTTGCTTCAAGAGTTCGAGGACAAGGTTCCGATCTACGTGCAGCAACTGCTCGACCGTCTCGAAGCCAAAAAAGTGATCACCGATTGGAATCGCGATGAGTGGGACATCTCCACTACGACGATCGGACTGGACGTCATCATGACGCCTAATGAAAGCTCCGAGTAGACGCTCTCGGGAGTGGTGCTCGCGGAACAACCGCAACTGGCCCATCAAGTCAATCGCGTCACCGTCCCGAATTAACGAGTGAAAGGACTGTGTCGGTCATGCGGTCAACGATGACACTCTTCGCGATGACGCCGCGTGCGGGGCCACGCTAATTCCGACCTAGACTCCACCCAGTCTGTTTCGCGCTCCGCCACTGGGAAGGACCATGTCGAACGCTCTCGATGTTGTGTCGGCACCGACCGCCGATACAACCGACTCATCGCACTCTACTTGGCGTCCGCTCGAAGCGGCCCTGATCACCGACTACAACTGGGGTACCGGGGCGCTGCTGGCGTACGTCGGCGTCCATTTCGCTCCCGCATTCTTGCCGGTCGACATTCGCTCGTTGCCGATGCGGATCGCGGCGAGCTTTGCGGGCTGGATCTGTGTTCTGTTCCTGACGCGAACGGCCTTCCGCGTGATGCCGATTTGGATCGCTGTGCCAGCCGCCCTCGCGATGATGGCGGCCCTGACATACGCGTGGCTCTTCATCGCAATCATCTTGATGGTCGCGACGAGCGACATTCGCAAAGCTGGCTACAAGTTTGGAATCTTCGCCAACGCAAAGCCACCGACGGCCGCAATCTCGCAACCGAACCTCATCGCCTGACCCAACTCTGTTGTTTGCGAACCCATGATTCGAATTCTATTTGCCACCGGCGTCCTTGCCGTCGTTTCGATCGTTGAAATCGGACGCACTCCGGAACCCACCGAGTCCGTGACCAGCGGATCACTGACGATCAATTACACCCAGGTTGTACCGGCGGACACGGCTTCCGAAGCCGCTCGCATCTTGTCCGACTCAGGGATGTTCGCCGAGGGTGACTACGAAATCTCGATGGCGCTCGAAGACGGTGTCGCGATCCTAGAGATCCCCCTCGTGGTCGCAGAGGTGTCGCCGGATGCACGCGTGGCCTACGCGCTTTACGCCCGCGTCCTTTCCGATGTTCCGGGCAATTCCCAACCGGTCGCGATTCGACTCACCCACGAGGGCTCGGTGCTTGAAACCGTATCGCCGGTCCGTGTGCTCGGTGAGCAAGTTTTCGAACACGAACAAGATTTCCTCTATCACACGACCACTTTCGACGCAGAACAACTAGCGGACGTCGCCGCCTTCCTCAGAAAACGCGGTTTCACCCAAGGCGATCACTCCATCATCAGCTTGGCAACGCAGGAAGACGCCTACGTCATCGAAGTCAATCTGTCCCAAGATCCAAGCGATCCAGAAGTCTACGAAGCTCAATCAGAACTTTTCCAGAGTGAGCTGCTTCATTTTCAGGCAGAGCTCTTTGACGGCGCCGCGGTCCGCATCATCGGCTGCGCAGCGAACCGCGATCGCTATGCTGCCGCAGATTGGTTCCTTGCGGGTCATCGCCCCGGGATGTCCATCGTCAAGCACCAAAGCGTCTCGGTCGCCTTCGATGAAACGATCGGGAAAGAAATCGCAACCCGCGCCGCTAAAGGAATGGTTCGGCAGGGCGTCGCTCACTTCAAGGGAGCCCGAACGATGTTAACCCGGCAGGACGGAGAATACCAATTCACGCTCTTCATCGATCCGACCTCGGAGGCGATCGCGGGTCTTGAGAAATCGTGTCACTACTGGGGCCGTCGCGTGTTTGACCAACTGCCCGACGCAAAAAGCATGCGGCAGGTTTATGTCAACAAGCAAAACGAACAGCTCCTTTCAAACGAGATTCGCGACGGCCTCGGCGTCGAAATGGGGTTCCATCAGAACTGGCTCTACTATGACCAACGAATTTCCGATGAAACGGCGAATCAGGTGAGGGAAAGCCTCGAAGCCTGGATCTTCGGCGCCGAATCTCAGGGGCTGATTCGACTGCAAGTCGAAGCGGAGGATCAACTGGTGATTCAAATACTGATGCCGACCGAAGCCGTTGAATCATTCACAGCGGAGGATATCGCGGAATTCGAATCGGAACTCAAAACGATCCCGCTGGGGCAGATGGGGCACACGATCGAATTCATCGACCATAGCTTTGAAACCTTTCCAGGTTTTCGCTGGGAGACTCAGTGACACGCCACCTCCGCGAAGCAGTTGCTCGATCGACCTTGCGAGATCAACCGGTACCGACCGAGATGTGGTCGGGGGTTTTGAGGGCGACACCCTCGCTTTTTGTTTCTTGCGGCGGGGCCGCATCCACTTCCAAACCGACACCGATCTCGACGGCGATCCGTTTCAACAGTCGGTCATAGGCTCGATGCACCTCTTTCTTCTCCGCCGCCTCCTCGGTCCCGGTGAAGCAATCATCCCACTGCTCCTGCCAAGTCTCGGTGCCATTGCCCACGTACGCATCACGATAGTGCTCGCATTCCGTTCTTAGCTGTGCGTCTTTGCCCGCGCCACGCTCGGTCGCGAAACAGAGCGCCATGAAATCGTTGTAAGTCTCAAGGAAGCGAGGAGAGAACAACGGTGCGTAGATGTAAGCGATTCTGTCGAGGTCGCGTTTCTTGTCGATGATGCACGTTGGAGCATACTCCTTCCAGGTACCGATCCGCACAAAGAAGCACATCATCTCATTGAGCTGCGGTGTGATTTTCTCGTACACCTCCAAACGCTTCTCGATGATCTTCTGGTTGGACCATTGTCGATGCTCAATTTCCTTGATCCGTCGATCCATCCAAACACCGACGAAAAGCAGTGCGGCAGGAATCAAAAGCCCGGTGATCAGTCGAATGACTTCGAGACTATTCCAGGGGTTCCCGACCACTTCGATCACCTGATCGACCTCATCAGCGGCGAAAGCGGTGGAGGACACGCAACTGAGGATCAGGATCGCGAAGGCAATGCGAAGCAACATGGCAATTGGAAATTGGTAGCGAAGGGATTCCATGGGGTGCAAACGGATGCCACGTTACAGCATCTTCTGAAGTTCTTCGATGGTGAGAATCGGGACACCGAGTTTTTCTGCTTTGGCGCTCTTCGAACCGGAGCCAGAACCGGCGACGAGGTAGTCCGTTTTCTTGGAAACACTTCCGGTGCACTTCCCGCCCAGTTCTTCGACCCGGTCCTCCCAGTGCTTCTTCCCCTCCTCAAATCCGCCGCTGAAACAGAATTTTTTCCCCGTTAGCTTTCCCGTCTTTGGCAACTCGGGTTCGACAAACGTGAGCAGGTCATCAATTTCGTCCGCATGCTCGGCAAGGTACTGCTGAATCGTCTCGGCCGTCTTGGTGCCGACATCATCGACGGCTTCAAGCTGCTCGACGGTCGCGTTTCGGATCGCGTCAAAGTCCATGAAGTGGTCAGCCAAGGCTTTTCCCGCCGACTTGCCAGCGGCGTCGATCCCGAAGGTCGCGAACAAGCGCCAAAGCGGAATGACTTTCTTGGTCGACTTGGCGACCTCAATCTGCTTGAACAAGTCTTCGTCGCTGAGATCTTCGGGTGAGGGAATCAAATGAATGCCGGCGATAGCGAGCAGCGACTGTCGCTGGCTCAATCCACACAAGACTGCTTTAGAGACATCCAGACGATAAAAGTCAGCCGGCGATTCGATCGCACCGCCTTCGACGAGTTGATTGACACGGCTTTTTCCGAGCCCAAGCACGCCGAACGTCGAAAGGTAGTGGATGAGCGAATTGACGACCTGCGCTGAACACTCGGAGTTGTTGCAAACCAGCTCAAGCATTTCATCGGAGCCGCCTTGCTCCAGTTCCGCTGCCGAGTCGCACGCGGGACACTCCTTGGGAAACTCGGGCTCCCCTTGGCCATCGAGAACGCCGGTGACTTTGGGAATGATCTTTCCCGCCTTGCGGACGGCGATCTTGGACCCGATCGTGATCTGGTTGCGTTTCATGAAACCCGCGTTGTGAAGCGTCGCGCGGGAAACGTTGGTTCCGGCCAGCCGGACGGGGTCAAAGATGGCAACGGCGACGATCTTGCCCGTCCGGCCGATCTGCCACTGAATGTCTTTAACGACTGGCGTTGCCTCCTCCTCGCGGAACTTCCATGCGATCTTTCCGCGTGGGTTGCCGGTGTCTCGTTCGCCGTGACGACCGAGTTGCTCTTGGTCCTCGAGGTTGTTGACGCCAACGATGACGCCGTCGACTTCGAAGTCCAACTTGGGAACGGCGTTCTCCATCTTCTCGAGGTCGGCGAAATTGAGGAGTTTTGTCTCGACGTAGGGTATGCCCAGCTGTTCCCGGCAGTATTCCGCGCGTTCCACTTCCGTTTTATACGGAGGATTCGAGAGTCGTTCGATCGCGTAAGCGACGAAGCTGATCCGCATTTGCTTGGTCTTGG
>JBCBLJ010000724.1:0-4315 GCA_038520195.1 Planctomycetota bacterium | reverse complement strand
TGGTCTTGCCGCCGATCTTCAGTTGTTCACTGCCTTCGCCGATGTTTTCCTGTACCGATTGCTCGGGGTCCAAGGTGTCACGAAGCTGATCGAAGTAGGCGATTTGCAGATTTGTGCCGAGTCGCACCTTGCCCTGGTCGGGTGGAAGTTTGCCCAGGATCAACTTCAGTAGTGTCGACTTGCCGGCACCATTTGGGCCGATGATCCCGATCTTGTCGCCGCGCATGATGGTCGTTGAGAAATCAGAAACGATCGGTTGGCCTTCATAGCCGAATTGGACATTCTGAAGGTCGGCCACGAGCGCGCCGCTGCGGATGCTTTCTTGGAGTTCCAGTTTTGCTTTGCCCACTTTCTCTCTGCGTTGACTGCGTTCCACACGCAACGCCTTGAGTGCGCGGACGCGTCCTTCGTTGCGGGTTCGCCTTGCCTTGATGCCCTGGCGTATCCAGCGTTCTTCTTCGGCGAGTTTCTTATCAAAAAGCGCGTTCTGCTTTTCCTCCGCAGCAAGTGCTTGTTCCTTGCGTTTCAGGAACGTTTCATAATCACAAGTCCAATCGAAGAGGCGTCCGCGGTCGACTTCCCAGATCCGCGTTGCGAGTGCACGGAGGAAGGTTCGATCGTGGGTGATGAAGATCAGCGTCTGGTTCCACCGTGACAAGAAGTCCTCGAGCCATAGGATGGAGGGAATGTCGAGATGGTTGGTAGGCTCGTCAAGCAAGAGGATGTCGGGCTCGGCAACAATCGATCGGGCGAGCAAAACGCGTCGCTTCATGCCGCTCGAAAGCGTCTCGAAAAGCGCATGTGGGTCGAGCTGCATCCGGGAAAGCGTTTTGTCAACGGCATGTTCGGCTTGCCACAGCCCAGATGGATCACTGTGATCGCGTTCCAGTCCACCGAGTACGACTTCCTGGATGTTGCCACTCAGGTCGGACGGCACGTCCTGGACCAAGCGTGCGATGCGTGTCGTAGGCGCGGTTTGAACTTCGCCGTGGTCGGGTGCCAGTTCGCCCGCGAGGATCTTGAGGAGCGTCGTCTTTCCGGCACCATTTCGGCCAAGCAATCCGATTCGCTGCTCGGGCTCGATTTGGGCGGTGACACCATCGAGAAGACTGGGACCGGCGAATCCGATCGAAACGTCGTCAAGTTTCAAGATCGCCATGCTTAACCCACTTGGAGCGTGGCCACGATATCGCTGACTCGTTGGGCGCCGAGTTGGGACAACGCCGCGGGTAGCTCATCGATCAGTCGCGTCGAAACGGTGGGGTCATAGTAGTTGGCTGTGCCGATCTGGACTGCGGATGCCCCGGCGACGAGAAACTCCATCACATCATCGATCGTTGCGATTCCTCCAATACCGATGATGGGGACTGCGACGGCCGACGCGACTTGATGCACACAGCGCAATGCGATCGGCTTGATCGCCGGACCGCTCAGTCCGCCCATGCCATTGCCGAGCATCGGTTTTCGTCGCCGCCAATCGATCGACATCGCCAGCACCGTGTTGATCAGGCAGACGGCGTCCGCACCCGCTTCGGCCGCGGCGTGAGCGATCTCGACGATGCTGGTCACGTTCGGCGTCAGTTTTGCGAGGACGGGGACGTCGCATGCAGAACGGACAGCGGCGACCACTTGATGGCAGGCGTCGGCGTGGGTCCCAAAGTCGACGCCGCCGCTCACGTTGGGGCATGAGAGATTCAATTCGATAGCGGCAACCCCGAACCCACCGATTCGAGCCGCCAACTCGACAAATTCCTCCTTCGTCCGGCCCGCCACGCTCACGATCACGGGCGTCGCAAGCGACTCGAGATACGGCAAGTGATGTTCGATGAATGCGTCCACGCCGTCATTGTCTAAACCGATCGCGTTGAGGAGCCCCGCCGAAGTCTCGACGGTCCGCCAGGGCGCGTTCCCGATTCTTGGCTGTGCTGTGATGGTCTTCGGCAGAACGCCACCGAGCCGCGAAACGTCGACGACGTTTTCCATTTCGCGGGCGTAGCCAAACGTGCCCGACGCGACAAGAATCGGATTGGGTAGCTCCAATCGATTTAGCTTGACGTTCAACTCCGTTTCCGTCGTGGCGCTCATGATGGTTCCTCAAGTGAGCGGCGGATCAATCGCTCGTCGATTCGGTCCAGTAAGGTGTCGGCGACCAGTTGTTTGCTCCCGGCGACGCGAACAACGAGTCGGCCTTGGTCATCGAGTAGTTCGACTTCGTTCTCGAGCGCGTCGATCGCACTTGGACCGTTGCTGACGATCATGTCGCAGTGCTTTTTCTCGAGTTTGACGGTGGCTCGGAAACGGCGGTCTTGCGTTTCGAGCGCGAAACCAACGACCCACTGGTGTGCTCGCTTCATCTGCCCCAACGTCGCGACGACATCCGGTGTTTCGACCAATTCGAGCATCAACGGTCCGCCGGTCTTCGCGATTTTCTCGACTTCGACGACTCGAGGCATGTAGTCACACGGGGCCGCCGCTCCGATGGCACCGTCGCAGTCCCTGAAGTGCTGTTGGCTCACGGCAAGCATTTCGCTCGTCGAGACCACGGGGATGACGGTCGCGCCATCGGGATACTGCGTCGGTACCGGACCGCTGACGATCAGCACTTCATGCCCTCGACGTAACGCCGCACTGGCGAGGGCGGCTCCCATCCGGCCGCTTGATGCGTTGGAAAGGTAACGCACCGGGTCGAGATACTGCCGCGTCGGGCCAGAAGTGATCAGAACTCTCGCCACGCCTAGTCCAACGCCGTGTCGATGAGTCGATTGAGATCTTCGCTTGACATTTCCATCTTCGCGGCGGCCAGCGCGAAGAGTCGCTTCTCGCTTTCCGCCAGCACGCCGTCGACAGCCATCATCCGGATCAGATCGGCCATCAACTCGGTTCGCTGTTCACCCTCCGCAGGCAATTCCAGCGCGGCGTCATCGCCGAGCCCGAACCGGATGGCGTGGTTCAAGTCGGACTCACCCAGACCCAATTCCTGGCATCGTTCGGCGAGCAGCGTGACCTCGCTTTCGCCAAGTTCACCATCGGCGAACGCCATCACCACGAGATTCCGCAAGTGGCGGATTCGGTCGCTGAAGTCTCTGTCACTCATGCCGGAAATCGTAGCTTGCCCGTTTTCGGGCGGCTAGCAGGGATAGCGCCGCGTCCGTTGTCTCGGGGAACCGCATCAGAACGATCACGGCGTCCGGCCGGAGTGCCAAAAACGACGTTGCTTGCCCGAAAATGCCGTGGATCGGACATGACAGCCAGACTGGGGTTTTGTTAACCACGATCCGGAAGCGAAACTCGAAACCCCGGTGGCACGATGTTAAATAAGGCGGTTCAGATTGACGACGCAAACCCGTTCGGGGCGCTGAGAATGCTCGCGTTCGTCGTGATGATGTCGGCTGGCGCGCTCGGGCAGTCGAGTACTCCGTCATGGAAGCTGGGCATTCCGAGCTTCCTTTCCAAGCGTCACGCAAAAGCAGCCAGCGAGTCAGCCTCGTCGGCAGACCCCACGCTTCCATCGTCCGCCTTCGCCACGACGGGCTCTGTCCCCGGCTCGATGGGCTCTGTCCCCGGCTCGATGGGCTCTGTCCCCGGCTCGATGGGCTCTGTCCCCGGCTCGATGGGCTCTGTCCCCGGCTCGATGGGCTCTGTCCCCTCGTTTGCTGTCCCCTCGTTTGAGATTCCGCCGGCGGATGTGGCGGTTCAGCCGGTGGCGTACGAAGGTTCCGGCACGCCGCCGCCTCCGGTCGTGGACCCCGACACCACCCCGCTGCCGCCGCCGGCCGCGTCGCCGATCGGCCGCGCGGTCGAAGCCGGTATCCTGCCGCCCTCCCCTCCGCTGCAAGAGGAAACCCGCGCCTGGTACATGGTCCCACTCCGTTGGATGCGAGGTTGGGAGAACCATGCCGAATTCGGACTCGACGGCAGCGCCGGGAACGCCGAAACGCTCGCACTTCAAACCGGCTTGGAAACCAAACGGAAAACGGATCAGTACACGCTCTCGATGGACATCGACTACCGCAAGGCAAGCAGCCGCGGCGTGACCACCGAAGACAACGGACGCTTCAACCTCGATTACGATCGCTTGCTCGGCGACTCACCCTGGGCCTACTTTGGCAAGTTCGGGGCGGAGTTCGATCAGTTCAAGGCCTTCGATGCCCGCATCAATCTCAACGGCGGTGCATCCTACCACTGGGTCCGAACCGATGAGGCTCTGTTCGTGACGCGTTTCGGTGCCGGTGCCTCGCGCGAGATCGGAGCGCCGATCGACGATTGGATCCCCGAAGGCGTTTTCGGACTCGAAGCCGAACGTCAAGTCAATCGC
>JBCBLJ010000208.1:0-10955 GCA_038520195.1 Planctomycetota bacterium | reverse complement strand
CGCATCGGTTCGACTTTTGACAGACGCTCCAGAAGCGGAACGGCCGACGCAAAACGCTGAGACACGATCAGGTACTCCGCGTACATCTTCGTGACCGGAATGTTGTCGGGCTGCTCTTCGCTAATCAACGACAACACCAGACCGAATTCGTCTTTCTTCTCCTGGTCGAGATCAGTCCACTGCTTTCCGATGTACTCGTTGACGAGCAACCAGGTCGCCGATGGCACGTGCCGCTGCCTTACGAGGCTCCGCATTAACGCGGTGGCCTCCTCGGTATACGATTGGTTGTCACGAACGAGAGCGAAGTCGTAGAGAATCTTCGCGTTTTCGGGATCGGCCTCGAGCTGACGCTTGAGGACAATTTCGGCGGTCTCGAAATCCTCTCGGTCCATGGAGAGTTTGAGCTGCTTGGCAAGCAGTTGGTTCCGCCACCCCGCCTCGCCGCTGAACGCAACGAACCCGACGGTGAATAATACGATCGTCAAGATGATGGCCGGAATCGCCTTCGGAGCGTCACGCCAGGGGAGCCCCATGAGCCATACGCGGATGAACTCGGCACCCCATCGCATCCAGTTGAGCGGATTGATCGCCTGCATTTCAATTCACCTCTTCGGCCGCCTCGGCGGCTCGCAAATTCACTGGCGTGACGTTTACTGACGGAACCGCACGAGCCTGCGCCGGCATCAGTCGATTTGCGTTCTCAGTGATCCCTTTCCCGAATCTCGCCCGAGCTGCCACAAACTCCGTTTCCAACTCGAGCAACTCCTTCGGCTTGAGTCGTTCGGCGCTGGTGACCCACATCTGCAGCATGATGACTTCGTTCTGAGCCCAAACGCCCGTCCGATCGATTCGATTCCAAACACGGTGCGTGAAAGCGGAAAGACTGTCGGGTGCGTCCAAGTAGGAACCGTCACTTCCGATTCCCGCAAACAGTAGGTAGCCAAACTGACCCGGGGGCCGTTTGAAGCGAGCGACAACGTAAGTCGACTTCAAAGCGCCTTCGTCGTCGGTCTCCAATTCCATCGTCTCGAAGTCTTCCGGCGAGCGGATGTCGCGGTCGAGCAGTCGCCATTCCAAACGCTCATAGCAGTCACACAGCTCATGCCACCCTTTGTGCGGCTGACTCAAGACGACCTGGGCGGTAATGTCATCCCACTCACATTCCCAGATGTCCGAATTCGCGCCGAGCCTCGGGTTCTCGTAACCACGGTTCGACTTGTGATCGACGATGGACAGCACACGGAGTGAATCTCCGAGGATTTCCTGCGGCGGGTCGAACACCAATGCGGCGTCACTCGCGACGAATCCTGCCGGTTTCTTCGACAGCACCACTCGGGAAATCGACGCGATCGAAATCACACCGGCGATCACCGCAAACCCGACCTGAATGCCGCGATTGTCAACGAGCGATTGAGCCCATCGAACGGCGCTTGTCCCTTGATCACGTGATTCCAGTTCCTTCAGTTCACGTTGCGTCGACCGCGTCGAACCGACGGCCTGTTCTGGTTTCAGTGCAAAATAGTTCCACGCTGTAACCAGTGGATTGAATTCCGTCTCCTCCGGCACCCTGTGCATCAGCGTCGCGATCAGGTGATCAAAGGAAAGCAGGAATCCGCCGGCGATCGCCAACGCGACATAGCCCAACAAGTCGTGTGGCCAACCTTCCGCCAGATCCGCGTCCGCCCAAGTCGCTGCCAACGCCACCGTCGTGACGCGTATCACGTTCGCGAAGATCGCAAGCAAACAGGCGATGACAAGGTACATCGGCGCCATCCAAACTCGACGCCGACGCCAGGCCACCATCAAGAGTGCCAGGAAGCTGAGCGTGAAAACGGACTGAATGCCGCTACAAGCTTCCGCAACGAACAATTCGCGATCCGAAAGCTTGATCACGTTGTTTGCGACGGCGTGCGGGACGGCCATGCCGTTGACCATCGCCATCCCATCGAGCAGCACACTCGACAACCAAGTCGTGATGTTCTGCAGATATCGAACGAGCAAAACATCCAGCCGAATCAACTGAACCAAAGTCAGCAGTGGAAGCACCAAGACGAACAAGGAGTCGTCGTGCGTGCCACGCATGGTGTAAAGCAGCGCCCCGGAAATCAGTACTAGCGCGACCGCGGCGAACCATGTGAACTGGAACACGACCCCCAAAACAACCAGCAACAGACCCAACACGATCGCCGCCCAGCTGATCCAACCCCGCGGCGGATACAGCTTGCCATCGCTTCGGTTGTACGCCAACCAAACAACCGCCCCGATCGCGAACGGGATATAGCGATATCGGTGATAGACCCACAATCCCGAGAAGTAGGGAATCAGAAGCGGGATGACGGCGCAGTAAAGCCCAAGCCAAAACCATCGCCACGACGACGACGGCGCTGAATCGGCAGGCTCCTCCGCAATGTTCTCGTGAAACGATTCGACAGTTGCCATTTGGTTTCGACGTTTGGAAGAGTTGGATCTCAGGACGCGATCCGTCGCGATTCAGTTTATTCTTGTCCCGACTCGTTGGACGGTCGTTCCGCCGAATCCCCGCCAAGCGGTTTGGCCGGCCCGGCCGCCACGGCGACCGGTCGACTCTCACCTGTTCGTCGGAGACGACCGTTGCTGACCGCCACGCTCGTTCCGCCGGACGAGCCGTTTCGGCGATAGTAGTGACTATGGTACGCGCCATAACGATAGTGGCCATACCCTCGGTAGCCGTCGCTGGCACCAGCTTCGTCCGAGTTGTTGATGACGACGCCGAGCACATTCGCGCCCACACCACTGAGAATCTGCAACGACTCGCGTGCGTTTGGTTTGCTCTTGCGGCGAATTCGCAGGGTCATGATGACCGCGTCCGCCATGCTTGCGGTGATGCTCGGGTCCGTGACCACCAACAACGGTGGCGTGTCGAGGATGATGTAGTCGAACTGTTCTCGAAGGTAATCGAGCAGCTCATTCATCAAAGGCAATGACAACGCTTCCGCTGGATTATTCGGTACCGGACCGCTGGGCATGATCGAAAGCTTCGGAAGCGGAGTGCTGTGGGCGGCATCGAGCGGCTCGCACTCTCCGTTCAGCACGTTGGTCAAACCGAGCTTGTCGTCACAATCAAAATTGTCCGTCAGCTGCGGCCGGCGAAGGTCACAATCGATCGCCAAAACACGCTTTCCACTTTGAGCGATCGAACACGCCAAGTTACAAGCCAGGGTACTCTTGCCGTCGCCCGGCAAAGGACTGGTGATCTGAACCACACGTCCGCCGTCGACCTTGCTCAAATCAAAGAACACCGCCGTACGGAGCGAGCGAACGGACTCCGCCGCGATCGATGACGGCTGGTGGACAACCGCCAGATCCGTCGAAAGCGTCTTGTAGGGATCGACCTCGCCCTTCTTGATCTTACGCCGCTTGCCACGGAAGAACGGAATGTGAGTCAGAACGGTCACGCTGAGGAATTTCGCCACCTCTTCGGAATCGCGGAACGTATTGGCATTCTTTTCCAAGAGCAGCGCCAGAATGCCGCCCAAGAGCAGCCCGGCGATGGTACCGATCCCGCCAAGGTGCAAGAGAACCGGTGCGACCGGCTTCGCCTTTGACGGCGCCTTCAGCTCGATGACCTGCGTGATGCTCTCATCGTCGCTCAACCTCGCGTGGCCCATCTTCTCCTCGAGCTGCCGCATCAAATCACGATGCTGCTCGATCTCGCGTTTCATCGCTTCGTCGTCTTGTTCGTATTGCGAGAGCTTGGCGGCAAGTTCCTTTTCGGAAACCATCAACTCATCGAGTTCTGCGATTTGCGATCGCAGACTATCGACTTCGGCGCGTTGAGCTCCCAAAACGCCCACCGCGGTCTGCTTGGCCTGCACCATCGGATCGCCGAGCTCTTTGTACCAATCAGCTCGGATCGCAGTGATCCGGTCGGCTTGCTCTTTCACCAGTCGCAGCAACTCGGTCCGCGTCGTGTTCAACTCGTCGTCCAGCGCACGAACGGTCGGGTGCGACGGTCCAAACTCCCTCACCACGCGGTTGCGTTCAACAATCAACGGCAAGAGTCGTTTTTCAATATCGATTTCTCCGAGCACACTGTCGCCGGCCAGCGGATCCTGCGACCGCGGCGTCCCCGAAGTGACTTTGGCACCGAGCAACTGACTCATCACCGACAAAGCGATCCGTGGATCGACTTGTTCCTTCGCGACCGACTCCATCTGAGCAAGAATCGTCTCTTTGGCTCGCAGATGCTGGTATCGTTCGGCGCGGCGAAGCTGTAGGTACGCCATCTGCTCGCGGTGCGGATTGACGCGTTTTCCGTCCACATCCCAAGACAATGGTGAATCGCGTCGAAACTCGTTGTAGCGCCGCTCCATGTCCGACAAGGTCGGGCTCAGTTCTTTGATCGCGATTTCGACGAGCCGAATAAACTCGCCACGCGTACTCTTATGTTTCTCGTTGTAGTAATCCTGCAGCGCCTTGCTATAGGCTTTGATCGCAGCCTCGGCGTGTTCGGGATCCTCGCTGTCAAAGTGCAGGTAAGTCACCAACGATGCCGCCGACTTGACGTCCGTGACGATCGGCTCCAACTCGAGCTTTTCCGGGACCTGACTCGCGAACCGGCCTAGGTTGTTCTCATACAACTTTCGGTACGGTTGCATGTTCACGTCGTTGAAAGCCATCTTCGCGACCGTGTCGCTGAACAGCTGAGCCTGAAGGACTTCGATGTCGGGCACACCGCTCACGACTTCGCCCGTCACGGCATGGAAAATCGGTGGTCGATTCGACTCGACCATTAGCTTGGTGCTACTTCGGTAGGTCTCTTCGGTCGTACAGTAAACCAAGAAACCGATCACCCCGCCGACAATCGCCGGCAGAATCACCGCCCACCGGTACCGCCAAAGGGCCCCCATGACATCGAGCGCCGCTGGTGTTTCAGGAGTCGGAGGTGCAGGGCGTTTCCGCCGGCGTGGTGGCGCAGTTTGTTCAGCAATCATCTCAGTCGTTGCAGATCGAGAGTTGGTTTAGGGGGCGTGAAAGCGGATCGATTCCGATTCGACGGCGATGGTCGTCTGTGCAGTGGCAAAATCAAGCAGCATCGCCGCAAATGCTCATCCGTTTACGACGCGCATTCGAGTTCGCGCGTGCCATACGGAATCGTCCGCTTGTTCCGGATTTACGTAGGATTGACCCTCACCCGTGCATGATATGGTCAAGAGAGACCGCAACCACTACCGGAAGAACATTCTTACGTATCTTAACCCCCGCCTAGTTTTGTCCAAACCGTTTTCACCCGTCGACGACCTCAAAAAGTCGCCCTTGTCACTACAACCGCGTAGGTCGGCCAATTTCATCAAAATTCCACATCGACTGAATTCCGCCCAGGGGCGCTGCCGGGCTTAGGCCAGATGTAGCCTACAGGGCCCCTCTAACATGGACGGTCCCGTTCGACTCCGGCTCTAACGATCGCCAACGGAGTAGCCCTCCTAGGCAACCCGCAATCGAATCGACTACAACCAAAAAGCATTCGCTCTCATCTGTCAGAAGGAATATGACCGAAAAACAAGAGCTTCCTAGCGGCGCTCGATCGCTTCGATCACAAAAGTGCCTCGTCACCGGTGCCGCTGGCTTCATTGGCTCCCACGTCGTCGACGCGCTCCTTGCAGAAGGCGCTTCCGTACGGGTTTTGGATAACCTCAGCACAGGATTCGAATCGAACCTGGATCACGTCCGCGACCAAGACGTCGAATTCATCGTCGGTGACGCTTCCGATTCGGAAATCGTGCGAGGCGCTGTAGACGGATGCGACAGTGTGTTTCACCTCGCCGCGATGGCGAGTGTGCCTCGCAGCATGCGGGAACCGGCACTGTGTCATCAATGGTGTGCTACCAGCACCGTTCAGTTGCTGGCTGCGGCTGAAGCCGCAGGCGTCCGACGACTTGTCCTCGCCAGCACCAGTGCGGCCTACGGTGACTCGATCTACGTGAGCAAACGGGAGTCCGATGCGACGGCCCCCCTTTCTCCCTATGCAGCGGCGAAGCTGAGCGCTGAGTCCTATCTTCAGTCATTCTCCAAGACGTCGAAGCTTGAGACCGTGATCCTCAGGTTCTTCAACGTCTATGGGCCGCGACAGGACCCGCAAAGCGAATACAGTGCGGTGATACCGCGCTTTGTATCCATGATCTTGTCCGGCGAACGTCCCATCATCTACGGGGACGGCCAGCAATCGCGGGACTTCGTCTTCGTCCGAGACGTCGCATGGGCGAATATCCTCGCCGCGACGGTTCCCGGGATCAACGGCGGGGTCTTCAATATTGCGCGAGGCCAACGCACGACACTGCTCGAGCTCTTGACCACGCTTCGAGACATTCTCGGCCAAACCATCGAACCGATCCACGAGCCGCCGCGAGTCGGAGACGTTCGCGACTCACTGGCCGATATCACGCAGGCGAGGACTCGCTTGCACTTTGATCCGAAAGTCGAGATCGTCGACGGCCTGCACGAGAGCGTCGACTACTATCGGTCGATCGCTCAGCCGGCTGTGGGTTAGCAGCCAGCTGTGGGTTGAACGCCTGCTGTGGGTTGAACCCCCGCTGTGTGCTACCGTCCGCTAGGGGGTCACCACGATCCGGTTCTCAACCCGTTTCACGCCGGGCTCCAATCGCATCAGTAGCTGGCTCATTCGCCGCTCCCGTTCGGTCTTCACCGTCCCCGTCATCAGCGCCGTCCCGTCATTGACCGCGACGCGCACGTTCGGCAATCGCTGCGTGGTTGGCAAGCTGACCAATCGCCGATTCGCGTTCAATTGGACGCTGGAATCCGCCATCGGTGCCACGTTCACCGCCGATCGCAATCGAACACGGATAATCGGTCGCTGGCTACCGGCCCCTTGATTGCCCCCGAAAGCCCCTCCAAGGCCACCGAACAGCCCCCCCAGACCACCAAAGCCACCGATGCCGCCTCCACCACCGCCGCCAAAACCTCCGGTGTTGGCGTCATCACCCACATTGCCGAGGTTCGAAGCGGAGCTCCCGCCAAGCGTATCGCCACGCTCGATTTGATCGAATGCACTCACGTCCACTTCTTCAGGTGTAAACTGAGCGCCACCACCGGTGTCGCCGCCATCGCCGGTGCCGGTCGCTGTCCCGTTGTCTTGGGCCAAACAGCTTCCCATCGAGATCAGGGTCACGCAGGCCATGAAAATGAATCGGTTGGGACGGCAATCACATCGCATCGAATTCTGGCCCTGTGGAAAACGGATCTGGAGGTTCGTGGTGACCATAGTTTAATCCTTCGCGCCTGAAAACGTTTCGTCGCGAGCCCTCGACATTCGGCGCGAAGTCGCAATATCCTGCCTGGAAAATCGAATCGTCCGCTATGACCCCCCGATACACGCCCCGCACCGTCCCTCATTGCAAGGAAAAGCCCCATGAAACCCGCTTCGACAATCGCCCCGCTCGGCCATGTGCGAGCCTGGTTGTTGGCCGGTGCTTGTGCCATTGGCTGCATCACCTCGGCACCCGCATCGGCCGAAGACAAGGAGATGACGCTGCCGGGCGCCCCTCGGTTGCTGCCTCAGGACACCATGGCGTACATCCGGCTGGACAACGCCGAAGATCTCCGCGACGACCTGGAAAATTCTTCGGTCGGCAAAATGCTCAACGACCCACAGCTCAAGCCCTTCGCGGACGAACTGTATTCGACCGCACGTGATCTGTTCGATCTCATCAGCGACCGCGTCGGCGTCTCTCTCGACGAATTGCTCTCCATTCCCCACGGCCAAGTCGCGATCGGTATCCATCCCGCCAAACCGATGGAGGACGACGACAAACCAAAGGTGACAGTGGACGAGGACGAGACCGATGCGGAACGTCAGCAGCGCAAGACCGACATTTGGCGACGCGAGCAATTCTCATTCGGAGGAACGTTGATCGTCGATGCCGGAAAGAACATTGATCGCTTGATGTCGATCGTCGACAAAGTCGAAGAAGCGTTGCTTGAAAACGGTCGACGACGCCGGATCAAAGAAGTCGACGGCACGGACATCGTTCGACTCCTGCCAACACGCGCCGGTCGCCTGCCGGTCGAGTACTTTGAAAAAGATGGCACCCTTGTCATCGGATTTGGTCACTCCGTCGCCCAAGACGTGTTGGCGCACTGGATGGGTGAAAGCGACGAAAAAACGCTCGCGGACGACGCCAACTTTGGGACCATCATTTCCCGCTGCGTTGGCGCCGAAGACACTCGCCCGCAGATCACTTTCTATGTCGATCCGCACGCGATCATTGATCGAATCGTTAAACGAAGTGGCGACCTAACCGCTGGCTTTGTTTGGCCAATGGTCGAGAACTTGGGCGTCTCGCGAATCGGTGGCATCGGCGGCAGCTCCTTCCGAGGAGGAGAACTGTTCGAAGACATCTCGCACCTGCACGTCAAAATCGATCCACCACGCGACGGCGTCCTTGGAGTGCTAAGACCCGAAACCGGTGACACCGCGCCACCAAAATGGGTTCCCGAAACCGTCAGTGGCTACACCTCCGTTTACTGGGACTTCGAACAGACCTACGAGAATCTCGGCAAAGTCATCGATCAGTTCCAAGGTGCGGACTCACTGAAACGTTTCGTCGAACAACCCGTCGAAACACGGACGGGCGTCAAGGTTCGTGAAGACGTCTTGAAGCTTTTGAGCGGCCGTCTGGTTCGCGTCTCCTGGATGCAAAAACCCATTCGTATCAACAGCAGCGTGACGGCGATCGCGGTTGAAATCAACGATGCGGTGAAGGCGAAGTCCGTGCTGGCGAACCTTCGCGATCGGGACCCCAACGCGATGACCGTTGATTCCATCAGCGGACACGTCGTTTACCGATTTCGAGGTCCCGGGGAACGATTCCCTCAAGGCCTTCGCCGACCAGAGCCTTCGCTGATGGTGCTGGACAAGTGGTTGATCTACTCCGACAGCACGCAGTTCCTGGAGAAGGCCGCGCTCGCCCAAGCAAAGAGCATCCCGCGTCTGGTCAACACGCCAGACTACGATCTCGTTGCCAGCGAACTCGGTGGCAAACTCGATGGTGAAGACCCGTTTTTCCTGTCGTTCATTCGCGGCAGCGATGGCATGCGACTGATCTACGACCTCGCCAAAGAAGATTCCTCCAAACAGGCGCTACGCGGTTGGGGCGAGAACAACCCCGTCGCGCGGCGAATGGCGGATCTACTCGAAAAGAGCGACCTGCCACCATTCTCGGAGTTCGAGAAGTACTTCGCGCCCTCGGGCATGTATGGCTATGACGAGCCCGACGGAATGCATTTCGGTTTTTATACGCTTCGCGCGGATGCCGAACTGCAAGGCGAATGATCGGTCGAACGTCCGACCCGCAACGATCAGCGACCTAACAAGCTGCACCGCGTCACCGGTTTTTCCTGAGAAACCGGGCGGGCTCAAAAGCCGCCCGGCGCGGTGAACTCGGCATAGTCACTGAATTCGTCGTGCCGCTCCGGTGCCCGATTTCCGAACCGCGTGAAATCGGACTCCCAAGTCAGCTGCACATCCCCGACCGGCCCGTTTCGCTGTTTCGCGACAATGATCTCCGCTTGCCCGGCAAACTGAGCGCGATCTTCACCGCGGTGATAGTACTCCTCGCGGTGCACGAACATCACCACGTCCGCGTCCTGCTCGATCGCACCGGACTCCCGCAAGTGACTCAGTTTGGGACGGTGGTCTTTGCTGTCTTCGGCCTGCCGGTTCAGCTGAGACAGGCAGAGCATCGGCACTCCCAACTCCCGCGCCATTCCCTTGAGCCGTCGCGCGATCTTCGCGACTTGTTCTTGTCTCGGGTCGCGACTGTTGTCGGGTTCGATCAACTGCAGGTAATCGATCACGATCAACCCCAGTCCGCCGTGACGTCGTTTGATGCGTCGTGCCGCCGCTGCAATCTCACTGACCGTCCGGCTGGGCGAATCATCCACGAAGAACGGCGCCGTGCTGATTTCATTGGCTTTGTTGATCAGTCGCGTCTGATCTTCGGCGCTGATGGTCCCATTTCGCAAGCGATGACCATTGACGCGAGCCAGCGAGCAGAGCATTCGATCGGCCAACTCGATGCCCGACATTTCCAAGCTGACAAACAGGGTCGGTCGCTGCATCTCGATCGACGAGTGCTCGGCGATGTTCATTGCGAGCGCGGTTTTTCCCATCGAAGGCCGTGCCGCCAAAATGATCAGTTCGCCATTGTGCAGGCCGCCGGTCATGGTGTCGTAATCGGCGAAACCCGTTTCCACGGTTCCGTCGGCAACCTCGCCACGGAGACGAGCCTCCATCCGATCCATCGCCGCATGCAACACGTCATTCATCGAGTGCAGCGAGTTCGAGTTCCGACCATCCATGATCGCGAAAACCTTTTGTTCAGCCTGCGCACAAAGTTCGCGTGCCTCACTCGATTGATCGTACGCGTCGCGAAGAATCTCGGTGCTGGCATTGATCAAGTTGCGATAGACCGACTTCTCCGAAACGATGCCGGCGTAGTAAACCGCATGCGCTGCGTTGGGGACCGCCCCTGAGAGCCTTGCCAAGTAACCCGCGCCACCAATCTTCTCGAACTGGTCGTTCGTTTTGAGCCGCGACACCAGTAGCGTGACATCAATCTTTTCGCCACCGTCGTACATTTCGCGCAAGTGCGCGTACAGAATTCGGTTCGCGTCGTCATAGAAGTCCTCCGACTTCAGAGACGCAAAGTCATCGCAAACCTCCGGCATCAACAGGATGCTGCCAAGCACTCCCATCTCTGCCTCCAGATCGTACGGTGGCTGCCGCTGAAGAATTTCAGCGGCCGATTGCGGTCGACGTTTCTTCCCGCGACCGCAATCGGCCGCTGAAATTCTTCAGCGGCAGCCACCGTACGATCAGGAGGCAGAGATGGGAGTGCTTGGCAGCATCCAGTTGATGCCGGAGGTTTGCGATGACTTTTCGTCTCTGAAGTCGGAGG
>JBCBLJ010001042.1:0-2377 GCA_038520195.1 Planctomycetota bacterium | reverse complement strand
GGGATTGTCACCAATGATCAAGCCGCCGATCTCGTTGATACGCAAAACCTTCGTTCCCAAGGATTCTCCGTCGGCGAAGTGGCCGGCGCATGCTTCTGCTGTAGCTTTGACGATCTCGTTTCGACGGCGGATCGGTTGGCGGAATCGGCGCCGGACCTGCTGTTGGCGGAACCGGTCGGAAGTTGCACTGACTTGGTCGCGACCGTCATCCTGCCGCTGCAGCAAATGCTCGGCGAACGTTTCGAGCTCGCACCCTTCGGCGTGTTGCTAAAGCCGTCACACGGGGAGCGAATTCTGGCCGAAGACGGTGCACGGAGTGGGTTTTCACCACAAGCGGAGTACATTTTTCGCAAGCAGTTGGAGGAAGCCGATTACTTGATGATCGGACGAGCCGACGTGCTTGAGCCAAACCGAATCGACGACTTGAAGGCCAAGCTTGCTGTCGTCGCCTCGGATGTCCCCGTGCTTTCGGTGAGCCCCAAAACAGGGTTGGGTGTCGACGAGGTGATCGGATACATCGAGTCGCCAATGGAGGCCGGTCGGCGGTTGCTTCAGATCGACTACGACACCTATGCCGAGGGCGAAGCCGAACTGGGGTGGGTAAATCTGTCGGCGACGCTGCATGCCGAAACGGAGATCGACATGGATGCTGCCGCGACGCGATTGGTCAGCGAAATCGCGACGGCGATTCTCGCCGATGGCGAAGCCGCCATCGCTCATGTGAAAGCGTCCCTTTCAGGGGACGGCGTTCAAGCGGTAGCAAATGCAGTTGACAATTCAGGGGCGGTAGATGTCGGCCTGCTTGCCGCGCGTCCGGCGAGCGGAATGATCGAAGTCGTGGTCAACGCGAGGGTCGCTATGGATCCCGGTGCGTTGGAGACGTTTTGCGAGGCATCCGTTCGTCGTCTCGCCGAACAGAGCACGATGACCGTTCGCGGTCTTTCCGCTCGGTCGCTTCGTCCCGGGCGACCGACGCCGACGCATCGGGTCACGGCTTAGATGACAAAGACCGACGCGATCAGATGGGCCGCGGGCTTATCCGTCGGAACGCTTCTGGTTGCGGCCACCTCTCCGTTGTTCGTTCGCAGCTATCTTCCGCGCGAGATCGATCCCATTCGCGAAGTCGCAGTGCTTAAGCCTCACGCGACTTACCGCTGGCGGAGTGAAGGGTATGCGACGACAAAGCTCGGTCCGCATGGAATGTTCGGCGTCGATTCCGTTCGCAACGACGCGCAGACGACGGTCGCGCTATGGGGAGATTCACAAGCAGAGGGTGCCTGTGTTTCTGACCGGGAAAAGATCGCCAGTCAGGTGAGTAGGTTCAGCAACGGCACGATCCAGGTCTTGTCGATGGCTCGCAGCGGAGACGACTGCAACGATTGGATCGCCCAAGTACCGCGCGTCGAATCCAGACTCGGCGTCGACGCGCACGTCTTCTTAGTGACGGAATTCTCCGATTGGTCCGTTCCGTCGGAAGAGCCCATCGAAACGGTCGACCCACGATCCAACTGGGTTGCTCAATCCCTTCCCGATTTTCTCGTTCAAGCAGCGAGGAATGTTGCAACGACGGGGACCGAATCGAAAACCCGAGAATTGCGATTCACGCCGGGCCCTGTGCGACGCGGCGACACAAACACGGTCGACACCGAAGGATCGCCGGAAGACTCGGCGTCGATGTTGGCGATGAACGTCGCTCGACTCGAAGCCGTATCGAAACGTCCCTGTGTCTTTTTACTGGCCGTTCAACACCCAGGGACTGCACCGGTCGCTTCGGCCCAATCGGCTTTTGAGACAGTCCTTTTGAGTCAGAGTTCTCGATTTCAGCCAATCGATGTTGCGTCTCGGCTCTCGCCCGCGCGAGCAGGTTTCGCCACGCGGGGATTTCATAACGGTCACATCGGTGAAGGGCACTTCAATGCGGCAGGCAACCGGATCATCGCCGATTCGATTGTCGAGTCGTTGCGTGATGTGACGCGGGTAGATTGAGCGGATGCAATTCACCCAGATTGAGTTTTTGCTGCTGATCACCCTGGTGCTGGCGTTGGTATGGCTAACACGCAGCCGAGTGACGCGCAATTCGATCTTACTCGCGACCAGCTACTACTTCTACGCGTACTGGGACTGGCGTTTTTGCGGTCTGCTCCTGCTTTCGACCTTCGTCGACTACTGGTCGGCACGCGCGATCGCAAATTCGGGGCGGGATGCGGATCGTCGTCGTTGGCTGTTCGTCAGTCTCGCCGTCAACCTCGGCGTCCTCGGATTCTTCAAGTACTTTGAGTTCTTCATCGATTCGGCGCGGCCGATCGTTCAATCGCTTGGGTGGAGTCCGGGAACGCTGGAGATTATTCTGCCGGTTGGAATTTCGTTCTATACGTTT
>JBCBLJ010001098.1:0-2119 GCA_038520195.1 Planctomycetota bacterium | reverse complement strand
TCAATCACTTCACAGCGAGCGAGTCGGGACATGGCACCGTCTCCGGCGAAAGCCGACCGAAGGCACGTGCTCGACGAATCAGCAAAAGCAAGAACGAGTGTCCTTCACTCGTAAAACAGCAGACTCAAACAGAACCAAAGAGTCAACCCCAACGAAAAATGAGCGACGCCTGAGGTGTATCGGCTTGCGCGGGCGCTCCAGTGTCTTATTTCTGGGTGAACTATTTGGTGGTTGACTTGCTTCGAGTTCAGCGGGTGTCACGTAGCCGAGCGACGAATGAAGTCGCTCGAAGTCGTAGTAATTGGCGTAGGAACGAAGCTCTCTGATGGCTTCGGCATCCGTCCCGTAGTCCTCCAGTGGAAGCTCGGTCTTTATCGTCCCGAAACAGGATTCCATGAAGGCGTTGTCGTAACAGTTGTCCGCGGCCGACATGCTTTGACGCATCGAGCCACGACGCAGAATCGCTCGATATCGCTTTGAGGCATATTGACCTC
The DNA here is from genome assembly GCA_038520195.1 of Planctomycetota bacterium. GTDB lineage: Bacteria > Planctomycetota > Planctomycetia > Pirellulales > Pirellulaceae > Stieleria. The sequence goes on along the minus strand of JBCBLJ010001098.1, from coordinate 1,625 downwards.
CACGGTCACTGTGGTGAATCAAGCCAGATGGAGGCTGGCGAAGCCGGATCGCATTCTGCAGCGATTCAATCACCAGTTCTTCATCCATCGTGCGGCGATAAGACCAACCAACGATCCGCCTCGAGTAGAGATCGACGAGCGTCGAAAAGTAGCTGAACCGACCGCTCCTCAATGGAATGTACGTGATCTCACCCATCCAAATTTCATTGACTGCTGATGGACAATCGTATTTGACCAACAGATTGTCGTTAAACCCCAAGCGATGTCGGCTGTCGGTGGTTTTTGGTTTGAACCATCGTGGCTGAATTGCCTTCGAACCCTGCGATTTAAGCAGTCTCGTGACTCTCCCGACACCGCAAAGAACTTCACGATGTTTGAGTTCCTCCGCAATTCGTCGAGCGCCATATCGACGTCGGTGGTGCCAAAAAATGCCATGAATCAACGGAATCAACTCGCGATCTTTGCACTTGCGAATGGATCGCTGACCCTTTCGCCACGAGTAAAACCCAGAACGACTGACGCTAAGAAGATCGGAGACACGCGCCGCAGGCACCGCATCGGCGATCACGATCTGATCGATGGCTACAAACACGTCGGTCACTCCTCTCAGCCGAAAATGGCCAACGCCTTTTTAAGATGTCGCGTTCCTGTTGCACGCGTCGCAGTTCGGCTTCAAGCTCCCGCACGCGGCCGTCAAGTGACTCCGCAGTTTTTCCCGCTTCGCCGATCAACTGGCGTTTCCAACGATACAGCAAATTAGGACAGGAAAGCCCAAGACGCTCCGCGACGGAAGCCGCAGAATGCCCGTCGAGAAGCATCTGGACTGCTTCCGCTTTGAACTCCTTGGAAAACCGCCTTCGGAGTGGCGACTTCGAGGCGTCGTTGCGTTCGGATTTTGGCCACTGAACTGTCCGAAAAAACGCGAGCACCTCAGCCGATCTGCTCGGCGCATCTCGTCAGGGCGTTCCAATCCTGCGTTTGTACTGAGGCGTCCGCGCTACCTTTGCAAAACACTGTCCCCGCCCAACGTCTCTCCACCACGTCTCTCCACGCAACGCCTGTCCAAGAGCAATTGCTCTGTCCCCGTCCGTCATTGTCCTCTGTCCCCCGTCCGTCATTGTCCGTAGACGCTGCCCAACCTGTGCTCTGTCCCCGCCCGCTACTCTGTCCCCACCGATACTGTCCCGCACGATAGCCCCTGTATGCAAACACACTGCCCCGGCCAACGTCTATCCAACAGCAGGTGCTCTGTCCCCAGCCGATCTGTCCCCCTTGTCCCCGATCGAGCTACTCGACCGAGCCGAAGGTGCTCTGTCCCCGATCGAGCTAGTCCCCGATCGAGCTGCTAACTAGCTGTGTCCCCGATCGAGCTACTGACTGATCGACCCGCTCTCAGCGATTTCCGTGCTGCCCGTGCCTTTGAGCAAAAGGATCGCCACATCGCGGGCGCTCCCAACATGGCGCGGTTCACGATACAGAATCAACTCGTGTTTTCCCGCCGGCAATTCTTCGGATTCGAAGCGTATCGTTCCGGTGCCCGAGGAATTCGCCACGGCGCTCGCATCAACCACTGCGTTTCCAACGCTGCGTCCATCGCTCAGTTGAAGTTCAGCGGAGAAGTCACT
>JBCBLJ010000770.1:0-4046 GCA_038520195.1 Planctomycetota bacterium | reverse complement strand
CGCGAACGCGTCGGTCAACTTCGCGCCCATCACGTAGGCGGTGTTCATCCAACAGAACTCACCATGGTCGACGTGAACCGACTCGCCCTTTGCGCCGACGGGGACTTCTTCAAAGTCAAACTCGTCGACGGTCTTGGTGTTCGCGCCGTAGGGAAGTCGCGCCAACGTTCGCGGCATCGTCATCACACAGAAGCGGCTGTCTTCGCTCTCGCGGAAGCTTTTCCACTTGGTGTATTCAGCCGAATCAAAAATACGTCGCAAGTCGCGCGGCTTGGAAAGCTCGGTCCATTCGTCGAAACCGAACAACTGCGGCGAGGCCGCCGAGATGAACGGGCAAAACGCGGACGCGGCGACGCCACTTACTTTTTCAAGCAAGTCGACGTCTTCGGGATGATTCGAAAAGTCGTAATCGCCGATCAGTGCACCGTAAGGTGCGCCACCGGGCATGCCGAACTCTGACTCGTAGACCTTCTTAAACAGCTGGCTCTGATCGAACTCGACGGCCCGCTCCATGTCCTTGAACAGTTCACGCTTGCCGCAGTTGAGCACGCGAATCTTCAACGAGTCACCGGTTTCGCTGTTCATCACTAAGTGCTGCAGACCGCGCCAGGTGCCTTCGAGTTTTTGGAATTTCTCGTTGTGCATCACGGCGGCGAGCTGCTTGCTCATCTTGGCGTCGATGCCGGCGATCGCCGCATTGATCGAACGCATCACATCTTTATCGAAACTGACGGTGCCTTTGAGGGCTTCTTCGGTCAGCGTTTTGATCAGCTCTTCGGCGCGCGAACGCTCGGTTTTTTTGGTGGCCGCGATGGCGGTCTCCAGCAAGCTTTCGCCAGCTGAAGTGGTGGTCTGTTCGCCAGCGGGTTGACTCTCGGCCTCACCGGAACTCATGGCATGTCACTCCAACGTTTATGGGATTGCGGGGTCGGTATCTGGTGCGAAGTCATCACTCCTCGGGGGAGTCTTCCACGCCGAGCTCACCGGAAAGTTGTTTCAGTTGTTCGCTGTTGCTGAGCACTTGCTCGAGCACGTTTTCGAGGTCATCGCTGCGATCGATCTTGGTCGCAAGGTCGCGCAACTTGTCCCGCGTTTCCATCAGCTTCTTCAGCGGCTCGACTTGCTCGACCACCTTCGCGGGCTCGAAGTCTTCCATCGAGTTGAATTCGAGGTTCACCGACATCTCGCTGCCATCGCCCGCAAGCGTGTTTTCGACACGCATGTTTAAACCGGGCGTCATGCGCTGGAGAACATCGTCAAAGTTGTCGCGATCAATCTGAATGAACTTACGATCTTTCAGCGGCTTGAGTTTGGAGGTCGGGTCGCCCGAAAAGTCTCCCATGACACCGACGACGAAGGGCAATTCCTTGACGACTTGAGCACCCTCGGTTTCCACTTCGTAGGTGATGTGAACGCGGGGTTTGCGAACCCGGTTCAGCTTCTGTTGTTGGCTCTCAGCCATGTCAAATTCTCCCAGGGCAAATTTGCGAGGGGGCCATCAAAACTCCCTCGGACGGTTGTAGGTGTTGGTATCGCGCCACGCAACCGAACGGTGGTGGCGGCTTGTCGAGAAAACCGGAAAAGCAAACTCAGTCGTCATCGTCATCGTCGTCTCGCACCGGCACGCCGACACGCTTCGAAAAGTCCTTTAAGACGTCTTCGTCACCGATTAACGTCTGCAGCAATTGAGGCAAATCCATTCGTCCAAACTCGACGGTCTGTTGAAGCATGTAGCTGACGGGCGAATGCGGCTCGGTCTTGCGAAAAAACTCACTCGCCTTGATCAACATCTTAAACGCGTCTTCCCGGCTATTGACCTGCGCTTGAGCGATGTCCACCGCAGGTCCGCCGCTGACTTTTGTGATTTCGGTCGCTTCCCCATCGTCGTTGTCCTGCTCGCCGAGCGAATCGGAAGCCAAAACGTTACGGGTTAAATGAGAAAAAGTGTGCTGAATCGTCTCGAGCGTCGCGCGAACCTGTGAACTCGGCGGGGCATTTTCGTCGTCGTCCGCCTCGCGACACTTGGCTTCCAGTCGATCGCACATCTCCATGTAAGCATCGAGCGCCGCCGAGAGATCCTCTTCGTGGTTGCGGAGGGCATCGATTTCAACCTGCCGAATCGCATTCTCAAAATCACTTTCGGTCACTTCCCCGCCGCCGCGCTCGGTGGCCTGCCGAAAGGCCGCGTAATGCAGCGCGCCGAAGTCAGGGACCAGGGAAATGTCCTCCAGCGGCGAAATCAGTGTCCCCGCTCCGTCCACGCCATTGAGGCTGGCGATTTGCGAAAGTGTGTCCAAGTACCCGTCGTCTTCATCCCTGGGTGGATAAATGCTGTCCCAAAAGCGGTCGGCCAACTCAGTCACCAACTTGCAGCCATCGCGGACACCGGCAAAACCACTTCGACGTGCCAGCGCTTCGATCAACCAGGTCGCGACCCAAAGGTCCTTGGAGTGTTCGGCGATCGTTTCGATGCACTGATCCTGCACCGATCGCCAATCGGGAGCACTGGGAACTTCGACGCCCTGACCCTGGTCGTTGAGCGAACTTAATTCATCCTCATCGATCATCGCGAATTCGCGAATCTTCCGCTCGGCGGTCATCGCCGCCGAACGCGCATCCTTGACTTGCTGAAACCGCTCAAAGTCGCTGTGACGAAGGTAACTGCCGCTCGGCGAATCCTCCGAGATCGGGGCCAGCAATCGATCGAAATCCAGGATGGGCTCGGAAGCCATGGGAAAAACTCGGTGTCAGTGTCGGAGGTTGGGGGATCGTGAATGTCGTCCGTTCAAATCAACAAGCGTCAATCATTTCCGGATCGGCGCAGTGACTGGGCAAGTTGATCCAAACTTTTTGCATGGAGTCGACTCGCCCAACTCTTGCTGATGCCCGCACGCTCGGCGGCTTCGGTCAGCGAAAATCCCTCAAAATAGATGTTCGAAATGAGCCGTTTGGCGTCCAACGGCAGATCGTTCACCAACCGCCGGAGGGTGGTTTGCATTTCGCGGTTTGCAACGACTTTGCTTGGAGCATCCTGCTGATCGGCCGCTTCGGAAAGGGGACCGTCGGAATCGTCGTCGCCGCTGGCCAAGTAAACGACCGCCAAGCGTTCCGAAACACGGCCGAGCCAATCGGCATCGCCACCACTGTCCGACGAGCCGCTTCCTGTCGACGCATCCGCCGATGATGCCTCGTCCTGCAAGACATCATCCGCCATCGCGCGGAAACGCATTCGACGCAGTCGTGATCGGCTGGTCCAGTTCATCTTGGACACGCCGTCGTAAATCGCACCACGGACACGCTGATAGGCAAACGTCGTGAACCGCGCTCCTGAAGAAGGATCAAACTTCTGCGCCGCCTCGGCGAGTCCGAGTTGTCCGTACGCGATCAGATCATCCAAATCCATCGGGATCGGTAGCGACCGGTGGACACGAATCGCGATCGAACGCACCAGCCCCTGCGCCTCGTTGATCAACTCTTCGATCGGCGGCTGTGCGGCGGCGCACGCGCCGTCGGTCTCCTCGACGCTCGTGTCGGAATCGTCATCGGCACTGGGAGTGGTCGAAGTCATCGCGTCATTCACCGCACCGCCTCCAATGAATGCCACAACTGAAAGACTCGCTGTCGGCTCGGTTCGTGCGACCAAAGCGCACCGCCGACCTCTTGAAAGAGATCGTCCGGCAGCCGCTTAGCTTGCTTGGATAGACGGCAGCCTAAAACCTCACGGATCAACAACGGAAAGTCGTCCTCGACCAATTCCTCGCGGCCCAAACGGTCGCGGAATTCCAACAGAACGCGTCGCAGTTCGCCGACGCTTTCTTGGCGACGAAGCAACGTCTCACCCAAAACCTCTTCGAGCATTCGCCTCGAATCGCTCGCCGACGAGGCCTGCGCCGATGCCGACGGTTCTTCCGCGGCATGAGTTTCGGTTGTGACCGTCGAATTCGCCGAATGCGCTCGCATGAAATCTGACTCAGCGATTGTTGTAGTAAACCAGCAATCCGATGATGGTCGCCACGAGAATGCCATTGACCACCATCAACACCCGG
>JBCBLJ010000700.1:0-4446 GCA_038520195.1 Planctomycetota bacterium | reverse complement strand
GCCGTAGGCTTCTTCAAACTTTTCGCGATCGAGGCTCCCCGAGAAATCCAAGTCGAGGAAGAACGACATTGGGTAAGCCGGCGAGTCGTCGGACAGAAAGTACCAGTCGATCGGCGGTACGTAGAGCGGAAACGTGCGTCCATAATCGGGGACGCTGGAGAGCTTATGCATTCATTCAGGTCGAGTGGAATCGCTTGGGAGGCGGACCCGCTAGTGCCGCGGGAATCAATTGATGTTGCTTGCGTCAGCTTCAGTCTCGCTTGAGGGAGAGTGAAGCGCCGCGAGAAGAGAGTGATCGATGTCACCCTCCCCGCGTTTCAATCGCTTTCGCGCGATCGAATCGCGCCCTCTCTCATCCGGGAGGGTGAAGCTCACACGCAAGCGTCTCTCAGGTCGCGCTTTTTCGTTGGCGCGGCGCTCGATTGACGTGTTCCTCGCCACAGCGTAATTCCTCGTCGGAAGGCTGACTAGCTGACCGCGCCTCCGGCCCAATCCACTCGGCCAATCGACTGCGCGAAAATCTACTCCGTAGCTCCGGCATCCCGAAGAGCTTGCTCCAATTGAGCTTTTCCTCGGATCGATGCCATTTCCAAAACGGTGTAGTCACCGCGTTTGGCGATCACCTCCACGCCCCGATCGATCAGTTCGCGTGCGACGCCGGCGGCATCGTCGTCGGACATCTCATTGCTGACCGCCGTCATGTACAACGCGTCCTCACCCATTTCATCAACGAAGTCGGGCTTGGCGCCGAGCTTTAACAGTCGCAACGCGACATCGGCATGGCCGCTTAAGACCGCATTGCAGAGCGGCGTGATGCCCTCGCTCAGTTCTTCGATCTCGGCGCCCGCTTCGACGAGTCGGACGACTTCATCAAGTTGCCCCCGACTGGCCGCCGCGCTGAGAAGTCCTTTGCGAACGGTGCCGCGCACCCGCGATGTTGGCTCATCGATCACCTCCACGACCGGATCGACCACTTCGGGCCCAGGACACAGCTCGATCCTGACGGAATGTTCTTCCTCGATCGATCGGAAACAACCGGAACCAATCCCGTCGGACCATTGCCCGACCGTTCTTTCCGCGAGTTTCTGAATGAGAGCCTTCGGGATCGCCGCGTCCGACTCGTATTCGGTGAACACCTCAAACGAACCAGAGTCGGAACGCCTCAGCCGCAGATGGCCGCCACCCAAGCCATATTCGATAAAGGGTTCGCCGAGATGATTGACGCAGGAATCCTCGGAAGTCGCCGCCGCGATAATTGCCTCGACCTGCCGCTCGGTGACGTTTGGGCGATTGAAAACGACGGCGGCAGGTCCAACGATTCGAACTTTCATATTGCGTGAGTATTAGGTGAACGACTTGAGCAAAGCTCGCAGTTGCGTATGAACTGATCGCTGAGTTCGAGCGAGGTCGCGAAGGTAGTCCGGATGCACCTGTCGGGACAACTTGGATTGGACCCGGCGCCACGTGGCCGCGAGGAAATCCTGTTTCGAAGAGTTGAACGACCCGTTCATCGGCCGAAGGTTTTCGGCGCCGTTCATCAACTTGTTAACTTCGCGAAGTTCGGTACGCGTCAGCGATCGCCCGATCTGTGCCTCGCGGGCTTTGATCAGTTGCTTGAATCGGTTCTTGGGCAGAACATGGTCGCCGTGAAGTTGCGACCTCGGCGAAGCCGTCATTTTGTTCGTACGCGGGTCGATGTGGTTGATCAACCCGTCGGAACGTCGTGCGTTCTGGTTCTTGATCGAGCGACTGATATAGCCATTGTGCGCGAGGATTCCGTGCTCGCCCACGAAGTAGACGTGTTCGCCGTACACCTCCAGGTTATAAACCGTGTCGGGTCCAGGACGCGGTAGTTTGGACACGACGCGTTTGGTTTCTCCGTAGCACGTCAACACCTGCTCCCCGACTTCGAAGTCACCGATGGGCAAGAATGCCAACCGATCTTCTGACCAGAATAGGTGATTCTCGGTGACGCTAATCACATCCTCGGCGTCGTCGAATCGAACGTCCAAGACGGCGTTGGCGGGCGGGTGCTTGAACGTCGCCGTCACCACTTGCCCCGCTCCGGTCATCACGCGCGGAGCCTTTTGAACGTCATTGACAAGTGCCAAACCGGTCGCGCCCATTTCCGGTAAGTCCATCGCCACCGTCAGCCCAATCACCTCTTCGTCACGCGACTCCAGTGTGTCGAGCGCCGTCTCCAACGCCGCTCGCAACGATCGCGACTCACCATCGGTCGACGCTAAATCGTCTAACTGGTACGTGGAATTTTCCGTCACGTAGCCGACCTGACTCCGAATCCAAGCTTCATCGCGCAGCAACTCGATTTCGATCGTCGCGGTTTCCGTCAACGGAAGCTGAAGCGAGAGCTGATAACACTCCGCCCAATTCGGCTCACCCCATGATTCACGCTCCTCGCCCTCGATCTCGGGATTGTGCGCAAAGACCCGGTCGCCGAGACGGATCGACTCAATCGCGCGCGTCGTGGCGGGGATATCGCGTGGGTGAGCGCCGAGCGAGACCGGAAGCGTCTTCGCGTCATTTGTCGTCACTTCGAGCGGAGCGTCTTTTAGCACTCGTTCACCAAAGATGAGACGAGCGGAAAGCCCGAAGCCGATCACGAGGACTACCGCGGCGATCAAGCGACGCGTCTTCAGTGTGGATCGTTGTTTTGAAGTCGACATGGCAGAGCCAATGAATTCGAGAAATAAAAGTTGGATCGAAGTGCGAGAGCGAAAGAGAAGGAATGATTAGCCAAAACGCCACTTCGGTGGCGTGGTTTCCTCATGTGGATCGGACCAAAGAACGTCGGCGAGTTCCTTCCAGGAATCAACCGAACCACCGAAGACCGAGTCGACGCTGGCTCGCTGTCGAGTTTCCTCGTCGATCTCTTCCTCCTCACGACGCGGTCGGACCAGCGCCGCGACGGAGAGCGAAGTCATCACGGCGAGCGAGACGCCGGCCGCGATTTGAGCGGTGGAGGCGTCCATACCTGCGACGAAACCAGGCTGACTGGCTGCCGCCCATGTCTCGGGATCACCCTGCACCGGCACCCAAACGGGTGTTCCCGCGACAAAGCACTTGATGAACAGAGAACTGCCCAGGTCCATGACCATGGAAGTGACCGCGGCGATCTCCAATGACGTCGCAAAATCCTGGCCTGTCATCTGCCCGTAGGCAAACCCTCCCACTGCCCCGACGGCTCCCGGTGCCATCGCCTTCATGGCGTAACCCATGTTGCCGCTTCGCAAGTAAGCCGCTCGTCCAGTCATCGCCAACCCACCGACGATGGTGCCGAGCGCCGTCCCGGCACGATTCCCGTATTCGTACGCGCGAAGCAGGTCTTCATTCGTCCCCGGTCCGTTGTGAGCGACAGCGATGGCGCCGCCGATCACGCCGAACGTCACTCCGAATGGATTCGTGACGCCGTTGATCATGCCCTCGAACGCGGAGTTAAACGTGAATGCTTTTCCCTCGAGGTCGGCCCGGATGTACGCGTCGGCGATCCCGTAGGCCGCACCGACGAGCAGAATCGTGACGCCCGTGCCGACGCCGAACGTTGCGACCGTCGCCACCGCGGAGATCGTCGCGATGCCGATCGAGGACGCGGAAACTCCAAACAGCGTGTTGTTTTCCTTGCCTTCGATGGCGACGTCGATGATCGATTGGCCCGCATCCTCGTTGAAGAGCGAAACTCCCACACCGACATATTCGACAACGGTATTGAGAGCGTCCGTCACTGGGCTGAAGATCGCATCAAGCATCTGCTCGATCTGATCGGTGACTTCGGCGACCCAATCGTTCAGCGCTTCAATGACAACTGGAACGAGCGCGTGACCGTAGGTGTAGAGCCCGAACGACTCGTTGTGAACGAGAACAAAGTGTTCCGTTCCGGGTAGCCGCACGTGGTAGTTGTGGTGTTCTTCGACGCAGAAGTTGTAAACCGGGACGGCGGGGCCTTCGTCCCGCGTGACCGCGTTGATGGTCAGTACCGCACCGTCGGAGGCCAAGAGCCGGTCACCCGGAGCCAACTCGCGGGCCAATACCCAACGTCCCTCGTCCAATTCGGCGCGTTCGTCTCCGGTGACAACATAAAACGGGTGGCCGTCGGTGGTCGCGATCGACGACTCACCGACGTGAACGTGAAGCAAACTCTGAGGCGCGTTGTGGTAAGTCTCTCTGACGGTTCCGCTGACAAGGCTTGCTGGGCCAACAGGGCTAGCGTCAAGCGACGAATCTGCCTCAGCTCCGACCGTCACGAGCAGTTTCTTTGCGGCGACGTCCGAACTGGCAACGACGTCACCGGCTTTCACTTGCTCGATACGTTTCGCCTCCCCATTGGCCATCAGCACTTCGGTACCCGCGGGGAAACAATACTGCTCGATCGCGTTCGAACCGGCGGTCGCGTATTGCTGTTGCATCGCGCTTCCGGAGACGGAACTCCCT